>JAYTLG010000184.1:0-11924 GCA_043729555.1 Cytophaga sp. | reverse complement strand
GTAATATATTCATTTTTAGTTGATTGTGCGTATTTATTGTTTGCTTCTAAAAAACTTTCCTGTATTTTTGTACTACAATCATAGGGCTTGAATTCATAGCTATTGATTTTCGAAATGTCTTACATAGCCATCTTTAGTTCGTTTAGTTGGTTAATAAGTTGATAAAAGGGTTAAGAGTGGTGCTGATAACGCCACTCTTTTTTTGTATCCTATACTTTTTCTGGTTTATTTTATAATATGAAAGATTCACAAAGTTTGGACGCAGCTATTAATGCCTTTATTGGCCCCGTCTCAGACGCAATTTCATCTGTTATTTTTTATTCGATAAAAGTAGGGCAAGTAGATGTTCCCTTAATTGTATTGTGGTTGATTGCTGCAGGTGTATTTTTCTTTTTTTATTTAAAAGCCATTAACATCACGCGCCTCAAACTTGCTATTGATATTGTGCGTGGTAAATACGATGATGAAAATTCAAAAGGTGAAATGAGTCATTTTCAAGCATTGGCTACTGCAGTATCTGGTACCGTAGGTTTGGGGAATATTGCGGGTGTTGCTGTTGCAATTACTTTGGGTGGTCCGGGTGCTACTTTTTGGATGATTGTTGCAGGCTTCTTAGGCATGATGACCAAGTTTGCTGAATGTACGCTTGGCGTAAAATACAGACAAGTAAGTTTAGCAGGTGTCGTTTCGGGTGGCCCCATGTATTACTTGCGCGATGGTTTAAAAGCAAGAGGTCTTGCTGGACTAGGTAAAGTTATGGCCATTGGTTTTGCCATCATGTGTATTGGCGGTTCTATTGGTGGTGGCAATATGTTTCAGAGCAATCAAGCAACGGCTCAACTGGTAGCAATAACAGGTGGTTCAGAAAGTTTCTTGGCCGATAACTTATGGATATCAGGTGTGGTAATGAGTTTGCTTGTGGCAAGTGTTATTATTGGAGGTATCAAATCAATCGCGAATGTTACGGAGAAGATTGTTCCCTTTATGTGTGGTTTATATATTGTTACGTGTTTGTATATCATCTTTGCACATTTTACAAAAATTCCGAATACGTTTTTATTAATTATGGATGGTGCTTTTAATCCAGATGCGGTATATGGAGGGATTGTTGGGGTGTTGATTACAGGTTTTAAACGGGCATCATTCTCTAACGAAGCAGGTGTGGGTTCTGCGTCGATTGCGCATTCGGCGGTTAAAACCAATGAGCCTGTAACGGAAGGTTTGGTATCCTTGCTTGAACCCTTACTTGACACCATCGTAATTTGCACACTTACGGCTGTAGTGATTGTTATTACAGACTCCTACCACAGCGTGGGTTTAGACGGTGTACAGTTAACTGCCCATGCATTTAGTTCTACGGTAAGTTGGTTTCATTATATCTTATCTGCCGTTGTATTTTTGTTTGCTTTTTCTACCATGATATCTTGGTCGTATTATGGTTTAAAAGCTTGGGGATATTTGTTTGGATCAACCAAGACATCTGAAAATATTTACAAGGCCATATTTTGTATTTTTGTAATTATTGGTTCTTCGCTTAGTATGAGTAAAGTGATAGACTTTTCGGATGCAATGATTTTTGCAATGAGCATCTTTAATATTATTGGTTTGTATATCATGTCGGGGGAATTAAAAAAGGATACACAACAATTCTTACATAAAATAGATACGGGGGTAATTAAAAAAAATCTTAACTAATTATAAATATGACATTTCAATCAGCTAAACATGCTAGCGGTTCAAGTAACCGTGAAGCAAAAGGATTTTTATTTTTATTGATTTTTTTACTGTTACCTTTTCTGTTGCAGTATGTATACAGAGGTGTTTTTTATACGCCGCATTCATCCGCATTGGCTGTTACGTATTTGGACACCTGCGATGCTCAACAATCCGACAGTGTGTATCGTGCGAATCGATATTCAACTAAAACTAGTTATTCAGACCAAGTAAAAGCTACCACAAAAACCAAAGGTTCCATCAAAGAAATTGTGGTGAATCTTAATACGGCCGATTCTGCGAAACTTGAAACCTTGCCCGGTATTGGGCCTGCATTTGCATCGCGTATTATTAAGTATCGAAAATTGTTGGGTTCTTATGCACGTGTTGAACAATTGAAAGAAGTGTATGGCATGCCTGAAGAAACGTATACACGTATAGCCCCCATGTGCATTGTGACGGCCGCAGATGTTAAAAAAATAACTGCAGATTCGTTGTGGAATTATCCCTATAAAATGTATCACCCGTATTTGAGTAAAGAATTAAAAGCAACGATCACTACTAAGAAGAAATCGGAAACATATTCGGAGGCTGTGTTGAAGCAATTGGTATTAGAAAGTAATGTGAAGTTGAATTGGTATTTGAACTGGTGATTTTTTAATGACTTGTAAACGTAGCGGGAATAACAAATGCAGTTAGAGACTGCGGAATAATAGGCACCTCCGCCGCGGCGGACCCCGCTGTGCTCAGGCTGGCGCCAAGGAAGGCCGTTTGTGCTTTCCAAAGCTAGGGGCGATGCCCCTAGCTGTAATATGAAAGCCTTACAGGCTTTTTCGTGCTAACAGTTTTCTGTTTGGTGCTTATGGTAATTGGAGGTATCTAGGTTTACAAACAATAAATTTACAATACCAGTTTTACTAAAGATATTGTAAGATAATTGCTAGTCCATTGCGTTCTTTGCGAAAATACGTTGTGCTCCTTGCGGTAAAAAGAAAAAGAATAGAATTACAACTCACTTATTGCAATCATTTTTTTATTCGCTGCATCCCACAATTTTAAACGGAAGCAACCCCACATATCAATCGGGCTCCAAGTTGTGGTTGTTACGTTATGTAGTTCTGGTGTGTTTTCCATTGCTTCAACCAAACGATAAAACGGAATTCTGGAATTTAAATGATGCACGTGGTGATACCCAATATTTCCGGTAAGCCATTGCAATACTGGATTCATGGTCATGAAACTTGTAGATGACAAAGCTGCCTCATCGTATTTCCAATCTTGATTTTCACGAAACTGCGCACCAGGAAAATTGTGTTGCGAGTAAAATAAATAAGAACCCATAGCAAAGGCAATAAAGAAGGGGAATAGCCAGCTAATAAGAAATGCATTAAAGCCAAGGTAATGCCAAATGATGTATGCCGAACCAAAATGTAGCACCAATGCAGCAAACGAATCAAGGTGTTTCTTTGGACTCTGAACAAACGATTTGATATTTAACCAATACATAAATAGGGTAACATGACCAAATATGACCGTTAGTGGATGGCGGTTTAATAAATAAATGCGTTGATTTTTTTTACTAAGGGATAGATAGAATTCTTTTGAAATGGTCGGATACGAGCCGATTCCATTTGCACTTAATTTTGAATTGTGATTGTGATGATGATCGTGCGAACGTTTCCAAACATTTTGTGGCGTAAGCATGAAAATGCCAAATGCCTGCATAACAATGGATGCTAATTTTGATCCCTGCAAAATTGCATGGTGTTGATAGTCGTGATAAATCACAAACATACGTATGTAAAAAAAACTTGTAAGCAAGCCTGAAAATAAACGAATAGAAATATGCAATTCGCTTATAAAGGTAATCGTCAAACAGATGATCAACAGACTCAATGTCATCCATGTTTCGATCCAACTACGTGAACGATTTTCCTTCGCAAATTCTTTACTAGATAATATTAATTCTTTGCCGGTACGCATGCTCTTATTTTTTTAACTGACCTACAGTAAACTGAATGAAAGTTAGATTGAATTATTTTTATTGATTCGCTGGCCTATATTATCGGTCAGACCAAATCTATGATACTTATTAATCGTTTTCGCAGAGCGCCAACAATAGCGGCGCTGCGATAACGTATAATTCTATATTAAATTGGTCGACTGTATTTCCAACGTCGATGCGACCACAACCAAGTTGCAGGCATGCTGTTTATTTCTGTTTCCAATCGATTGGTGAATCGTTCCGTTATTTCATTCTCTGCAGCTTCTTTTGGGAATTCGAATAGCAATTCAGGTGTGATTTCGTAATAGCCTCTTTGTACACGTTTTACATTCATATACACAACAGGGTAATCAAACTTCTTCGCTAATTTTTCTGGCCCCGTAAATACCGCAGTATCTTGATTTAGGAATATTGTCCAATATCCTTGATCGGCAAACGCAGTTTGGTCGGCAATCAATGCCGTTGCTGTTACCTGCTTTCTATTTGCCACCATTTCGCGCAAGGTATTGACAGCAGGGGTTATTTTTGTGCCAAACTTTGTACGCATACCTTTCATCATTTTTTCAAAATACGGATTGGTAAGCGGATAGTACACAACAACCAATTGGTAGTTGGTGTGCAGGGTAAAGCTTGGTCCTGCCCATTCCCAATTTCCATAATGACCCATTACGACAATAATACTTTTGTTTTCATTACGCAACGTGTCTAGCCAAGTTTGGTTGTGAAATACACAACGTGCCTTCGCTTCTTGTTCGGTCATTCGTAGTGTTTTTAGTGTTTCTAAAACTAAATCACATAAGTAGCTATTGTACTCTTTATAAATTTGATGGATTTCCTTTTCTGTTTTTTGAGGAAATGAATTGGTGAGATTTTTTAAAATAACTTTTTTACGATAACCCGAAAGGATTAATATGTAATAAAAGAAATCGGATAAGCCATACAACGCCCAAAAGGGGAGTGATGCAATGAGGTATATAAGCGGATAAACAAGATAAAATACGATGCGTTGCATTTAATACAGTTAGGGGAATTATATAAATACCCGTTGTGAATACTATGTTGCTGCGATGTGGTGGCGTTAAAACCCTTCATCTCATCGAACGACAGAATCGTCGATGTGTTGTTGTTAATCTATGATAACACCGCCCGTTTCGTTGGCGTGTTGGTGTAATTTATAATAAATGCCTGCCTTCGAAATCAATTCTTCGTGCGTGCCTTGTTCTTTAATTTCACCTTTATCCAATACCAATATCATGTCAGCATGTCGAATGGTGCTCAATCTATGTGCAATAACAATAGATGTGCGTTCTTTCATCAAATAATTCAAGGCTTCTTGAACCAATTTTTCAGATTCGTTATCCAACGCCGAAGTAGCTTCGTCTAATATTAAGATGTCTGGATTTTTTAATACCGCACGGGCAATGCTTAATCGTTGGCGTTGACCACCCGATAATTTAGAGCCGCGCTCGCCGATAGATGTTTGGTAACCGTCTTCGGTATTAATAATAAACTCATGTGCATTTGCAATACGTGCCGCCCGCTCTACATCGGCTTGTGTAATGTTGGGCAAACCAAATGCTATGTTGTTAAAGATGGTGTCGTTAAATAAAATCGATTCTTGTGTTACAATACCAATGTGCGAACGCAAGGAATGCAAATCAAATTCTTTGATGTCTACACCATCAATTTCAACCGTGCCTGTTGCAGGATCGTAGAAGCGAGGTATTAAATCTACTAAGGTTGATTTACCACCACCACTAGGCCCAACAAGTGCAATTAGTTTGCCTTTCGGAATTTCAATAGTAATATTTTTCAATACTACATTTTCATCGTATTTGAAACCAATATTTTTTAATTGTATGGAATGGTTAAATGCGGTAAGTGTTTTTGGGTTTTTGGGATCTTGTACTTTTACATCGGCATCTATAATTTCAAACAAGCGATTTCCTGCAGAAATACCTGTTTGGATTGCAGTGAAAGAAGACGCAATACCTTTAAGTGGTTCCAATATTTTGTAAAAACCAATGATTACCATGAAGAAAACACTGGCTTCTAATTTCCCTTCAAATACTAAATTGCCACCTATAAATAAAATTGCAGAAACAATTGCAACGCCCATTACTTCTGTAATCGGAGAAGCAAGTTCTCTTTTATTTCCAATTTTTCGAGAAAGGTTTGCGTAATGCTGACCTTGATTGCTGAAACGCGTAAAGATAAAATTCTCTGCCACAAATCCTTTTATGATGCGAATGCCGCTAATTGCTTCGTCGATTAAGGATAAGATGTGACCCGATGATTTTTGACTTTCTGTAGATTCCTTTTTTAATTTTTTACTGATGAGTGAGATGCCAATACCTGAAATTGGTAAAATTGATAAGGTTAAAACCATGAGCTGCCATTGAATAGCAAACATAGCCGTGAACCAAATAATTAAAGTGAATGGATCTCTAAGAAATACTTGTAATGCACTGATAACCGAGTTTTCAATTTCAGCCAAATCATTAGTCATACGCGACATCAAATCGCCTTTGCGTTGCGTAGAAAAAAAGCCAACATCCATGGTTACAATTTTTTTAAACAAACCTTCACGCATGTTGTACATTAAAGTTGTACGCAATTTAATGTTTACCATCATGGCTAAATATTTGAAAACATTGGTAAGTAAATTGGTACTAATTAAAAATGCGGCTATAAAAATCAATGTGGTGCTTTTTCCATAATTCGAAATTAACCACGCTGTTAAATAATCCAACGAACCTTTAAAATATTCTACACTAAATGCTGGCTCCGGATATGGGATGTCGCTTAATGATTTTGTTGCATTGAATAATAAATCTAAAATCGGAAGAATAAAAGCAATATTAATTAAACCAAAGAAGGTTGAAATTAATGTTAAAAAGAAATATGGAACAGCAAACCGCGAATACGGTTTTGCAAAGGATATCAATCGAATAAATGTTTTCATTATTGGGTATTAGAATTCGTAATTACGCGGCTGTATGTTTAAACGAATGCCACAAGATACATAACTTGTTGAGTAGGTCTTGCTAGCCATTTGGCTTACTTGATTTCTGTATATATAGGTCAAATCTACGAATAAATTGTGACGAACTTGATATGTGGCTTGTAAGCTTGTGAAAAAGATATTTGTGCGTATTCCTTGTGCAATTTTGTTGTTGTAGGTATTTGCTTGTGCAATGGGGGTGTAACTTTTGAAAATGTCGCCTCCATTGTTATTCTGCATATTATTAACCGTTGTTGTACTGTCGTCGCCCCAAACAGTATAAAAGACTTTTCCTTGAAGCATTAAACGTGGTAAGGGTTGATAACGAACAATTGCCAGTATTTCTGTAAAATTGGCACCCATAGGATGTGCCAATGGTTGGTTGTAATGCGTGTAACTGGTATAATCGTTTGCATGTTGGTACATGTAAGGGCGCACAACGTTGGTTTCGGCTTGCAAATCCAGGTTCTTAATTCCAAGTGCATTGAAGTATTTTAAGCCTAATTGCATAGCTTGTTTGTTGCCCCACCAGCCTGTCTGATTTTTTACATCTTGAAATTTCATTTCATCAATTACAAACTGTCCATATAGGGAGAAGTGGCGCATGAAATTGTATTTAAAGTCAAAGCCTAACAAAGAGTTGTCGCTGCTGCCATTCGATTGTTCAACGGCTCTGTAAAAAATAACTGGATTTACATAAGCAATGTTAAACGTGCCTTGTTTTGTAGAATCGCTTGTGCCGAATATGATGGATTCGAAGAAACCAATGTTGAAATTTTTACCAATGTTCAACGATAAATGATGGAATGCGGAATATTTCTTAGGATAGGTTGTATTCGCACCAAAGGTAGATGCCGTCATTTGGGAGAAAATGTTTTGATAATGAAACTTCCAGATACGCGTATTGATTTTCACAAAAGTATAGGGTGCGCCAATATCGGAGAGTACCAGTGAACGGTAGCCATTTCCAATGAAATTTTTATCGTAGCCAAATTGCAGGTCGATGTATTTCTTTACCAATTCAAATGTAATGTAACCGCGGCCTGTTATGTAGTCGTAACCATTTGTTTTAAACGTTTTAGAAAACGATTCGTACGGTACAATTGGATTGACAGAACTGTCGGGTGTGTAATAAGCGATTTTGTCATTTACATAATTTGCATACGCACCTTGATTGTCGGCAAAGAATGTGTAAAAGCCAACCCGTTTTGCTATGCGTCCACGCACTTCAATGCCGCGTGTATTTTGATAGGTGTAGTTTGATTGTTTATTGCCAGCACCACTACCCGCTACAAAATAGAGAACGGGATTGATGTGTAAATCGAAATCTTTGATATTGACTGAATAGGCGTCAGCCTGCTTTTCGTAAAAATATTTCAATACGGGTTTTTTAGATTCAGCTGAGCTGTCGTTTGACCATTCCCAGGAATCAATGTTTAAATAATGGAGATTGAAGCTGTCGGCCTTTGTAATAACAACATCCTTGGGTAAGGAATCTATAAATTGTATGGCAAATGCACGGTTATAAGGCTTTAAGGTGCTGTGAATGCTTGGGTCAATTCTTCCACTCAATACTTCATATCGATCGGTCAAGTGGTAATCGCCACGGTTTAAAGGAGTGTAGGTGCCTTGAGCCTCTAGTTTGAAAGAGATTGTGCAGCAGATAGTTGTAATTAAAAATAGAATTCTACAAATCATTTCTCAATAGGATTAATTATTGCAAATATAGGTCATTATTTCATTGATTTTTAGGCTTAAAACCTCAAATACGGATAATATTCATTCGTATTTATGGCCTTTAGAACGTATATTTGTGTTATGCTCGACAAGCTTGTACCATATATAACTGTAATATTATCAAGTGCATTTAAATACGCACTTGGGCCGATATCCGGAAAACTGTTTTTCTTGTCAAACGGGGAAATCATTATCTTGATGGTTATTGGTATGATGGTAACGGTTGTCTTGTTGACGACTTTGATCGGCGATTTGTTTTATGGACTTTTAAAAAAGACCCTATTTAAAAATCGAAAAACCTTTTCGCCTAAGACACGAAACATTGTACGTGTTTGGAACAAAAGAGGTTTGATTGGAATTGCGTTCCTGACACCAATTTTGTTTTCGCCCGTTGGTGGTACATTGATTGCAATCTCATTTGGTGAGCGTAAAACTAAAATTATTTATTATATGTTTGTGAGTGCCTGTTTTTGGGCGCCAATAACGGTCTTGTTTATGGGGCCGATTATTGATTTTATAAAATCGTTGGCTGTAAAATAAATTCGAATACATTGATGATACAAGCACCTTCTCAGCTTTCAGAATTTGGAATGATATTATTGTTTATCATCACAGGTGTTGTATTTGTGCTGATCGGTGTTGGGCTTGCTGCCTTGCTTAGACCCAATAGGCCTAATATTGAAAAGATGATGGTGTATGAATGTGGCGAAGATGCGGTTGGCAAGGCTTGGGTGAACATGAATGCGCGCTACTACTTAATTGCATTGATTTTTGTTTTATTTGAAGTTGAAATTATCTACTTATTTCCGATAGCGACTGTTTTTGGTGATGCTACCTTAGATGCCGCTACAAACGGCACTTGGACACTCTTTTCCTTGATAGAAATATTAATCTTTATCACATTGTTATTTATAGGTTTGGTGTATGTATGGAAGAAAGGTTATTTAGATTGGAATAAGCCAGAAGTAAAACCGGAAGCGTTTGAATCGAAGGTGCCTAAGAATTTATACGAAGCAATCAATCAAAAATACACGTTGTAATATTCGTCCGACCACTTTTTCTGGTGGTCAGACGAATGATGGATAGAAAACATAGAAATATAAAAGAAAATCCTCCAAGGTTTTCAAAACCTTGAAGGATTCGTTAGAGCATAAAATAAATGAGTTTACTCGATCATAAATTTGGAAAAGGCGGCATCGTTGTTTCTCAACTCGAAGATGTGTTGAACTGGGCCCGCTTGTCTTCTTTGTTTCCGATGAGTTTTGGTTTGGCGTGTTGTGCAATTGAGATGATGCAGACCTTTACGTCGGGTTATGATTTGGATCGTTTTGGAATTATTCCAAGACCGAGCCCCCGTCAGTCGGATGTGATGATTGTTGCAGGTACCGTTACCTTTAAAATGGCCGATCGCATCCGTCGTTTGTACGAGCAGATGCCCGAGCCACGTTATGTTATTTCAATGGGCTCGTGCTCCAATTGCGGTGGTCCATATTGGGAGCATGGCTATCATGTTGTAAAAGGTGTGGATCGTATTGTGCCGGTTGATATATACGTGCCAGGTTGTCCGCCGAGACCCGAAGCCTTGATTGGTGGCTTTTTGAAGTTGCAAGAGAAAATTAGAAAAGAAACATTGGTTGCACCGAAGGCGGTAGAACGTTTTTTGGAAAATCATAAATCTCAACAGGTCGTATGAGTTATTCGTTTCAAGATATAAAAGAAGCCATACAAACACACGTAGGTGCAAGTGTCGAGCTTTCTGAAAATACCACACTTATGCAACCACAATTGGTTGTAGCAAAAGAATCTATCAAAGATGTTTGCTTGTTTTTGCGTGATGATGCTCGTTTTTTCTTCGATCAATTATCGTGCTTAACGGCCTTAGATACAGGTGTAGAAAAAAATACTATCGAAATCATCTATCATATTTATTCCATTCCATTCCATTTATTTTTTGTTTTAAAAGTTGAAGTTGAACGTGGAGATGGCAAAGAAAACTTGCCCGAGTTGCCTTCCGTAGTTGATGTATGGCGTGCAGCAGATTGGCACGAACGCGAAGCATACGATATGTATGGTGTAAAATTTAGCGGGCATCCAGATTTGCGTCGCATCTTATTGCCAGCAGATTGGGAAGGTTTCCCTTTGCGCAAAGATTATGTTGAGCAAGAATTTTATCACGGCATTAAAGTAGCTTATTAACGTGATGGAGCAACAGCCAAATTATACCTACAATCCTTTAGACATGAGTGCCTCTGAGCCACTTGTATACAATACAGGTGATTTAAAAAGAGGAGAAGTGATTATCAATATGGGTCCGCAGCACCCGTCTACACACGGTGTATTGCGTTTGGAAATATTGACCGACGGGGAAATTGTAAAAGATGTTATTCCCCACATGGGATACTTACATCGTTGTTATGAAAAACATGCAGAGAAATTGCCCTATAATCAAGTGATCCCTTTTGTGGATCGCATGGATTATATTGCTGCAATGAACTCCGAACATGCCTATGCAATGGGTATTGAGCGCATGTTGGGTATTGATAAAGATATTCCAAAACGGGTAGAATATATACGGGTGTTGGTTGCAGAGTTAAATCGTTTGTCCTCGCACTTTGTTGCCATCGGAACCTACGGATTAGATATTGGTGCATTTACTCCGTTTCTGTGGGTGATGCGCGATCGAGAACACATCAACCGATTGTTGGAGTGGGTGAGTGGCGCCCGCATGTTGTATAATTATATTTGGGTAGGTGGTTTGTTTTACGACATACCTGTTGGTTTTGAAGAACGTTGCAACGATTTTATAAGGTATTTAAAACCGAAGTTGATAGAACTTCAAAAAGTTATTATCGATAATAAAATTTTCATTGAACGTACTGCCAATATTGGTGTATTACCACTTGATTTAGCGATCAATTATGGTGTTACGGGCCCAATGTTGCGTGGCTCAGGTTTGAAATTCGATTTGCGCAAAGTGGATGCCTATTCTGTATATCCGGAAATTGATTTTGATGTGCCGATTGGTACAGGTGCTATGGGTACAACCGGCGATTGTTGGGATCGTACCCAGGTTCGCGTGCTCGAATGTTTTGAGTCCGTTAAAATTATTGAACAGTGTCTGGTACAATTGTTGGGCGACCACAAGCGTACACGCGATTTTGATCCGCAAGCAATGGTTCCTAAAAAGATTCGTCCAAAGGCGATGGATTTTTATGTGCGTGCTGAAAATCCAAAAGGAGAGTTGGGCTTTTTCTTTCGAACAACGGGGAATACCGATGTGCCTTTTCGTTGTAAAGTTCGGGCCCCAAGTTTTGCGAATTTATCCATCCTGCAAGCAATTTCTAAAAATGTCATGATTCCTGATTTGGTAGCAATTCTAGGATCTTTTGATATTGTTATGGGTGAAATTGATCGTTAACCCTACTTTGTCATATTCAAAATAATAAAATCATCTGCAGTTTGCCG
>JAYTLG010000183.1:0-7377 GCA_043729555.1 Cytophaga sp. | reverse complement strand
CGTTTTGGTACATCTTTTAGCGAGGCAGTATGCTGGTCGAATTTATCATTTAAAAGTGCGGCGGCGGCGGCAGCCTTGCTTTCAGAAGAAGTGTTTTGTGCAAATAACATTTGCCCACAAATACTCGCAATGAATAATAAAAGAATACGCATAATGATAAATCTAAAATTTGTTGGTTTATTTAATTAAGGTTAATTGATTGGTATAGTATTTTTTTAAATCCTTTTGAATTCGAATCCATTCTGCTGTTTTTTCGCTTGGAATAACACCGTTAGGGAACACAAATGATTTTTTATATACTACGGTATTCCCAACAACACTATACGATAAGTTAATTTTGCAATACTCATTGTTTACAGAAAAGGCGTCTGGCAAATCACTTACTTTATAGCCCGCTGGAACATTTAATGTAACAGCGATGTCATAATTCAAAATCATATCAAAAGTAAAATCTGTTAATCGAACGGTGTCTTTGGCTGCACGGGCAAACAGATTGTCAAACTCTAAATTTGCAAACAATTCTTTTTCATCTTTAAATACTTGATTGCTTAATTCAAACGAATAGGTTGATTGGAAAGGTATCTCGCGATTAAAAAGATCAGACGTTTTAACCGAAGCTACTGTAATATTATTGTTTGATCTTGTATAATATTGTTTAAAATAGTCTACCTTCTTCTCAGAATTTGCATAATGGTATTTTCTCAAAAATGTATTTTTCAAATCTCCTTTTGCAGTTGCAGTGCATTCGCCTGCTAATTTATCGCCCACAATTTTTAACGTTACGTTTTCATTGTAAAGTGAACTATTTATACCTTCGAATGGAATGGTTTCGATTTTATAGGCATCTCCATTTTCTACCATTACTGGTCTGCCTTGAATTCGAAATGCGTTTTCACCAAAAGCTGCATAGCTTTCTGTACAATCTAGAAAATATGTTTTTTCATTTAAATACAATACACAAATGGCGTGATTAAAAATTCCTAAATACGGTAGGGTGCAATCATACTTAGAATAATTTGTATGTATCCAAACAAATTTTGAGTCATAGCCCTGAGAACGAAGCATCGAAGACAATAGGTTTGCAACAGCTTTACAATCACCGTACTTATTGTCTAAAACTTCTTTCGTTGACATTGGCTTAAAGCCTGCAATGCCGTATTCAAAAGCGATGTATCGAATATTATCTTGCACCCAATAATATAAGGCCTTAACCTTTTCTTCGTCTGTCTTTTTATCTGCAACAATTTTGTCTGCCTGCATTTTCACTAGTTCATCGTACGTTGTTACTTCTTGATTAAGTTTGTGTAGAAAGCTGTAAAAATCCGAATAGCCTTCAAAACAATTTGTTGTAAGACCTTTCAATGAATATGATTTTACGACCATTACAATATGGGGCAAGTTCATGCTACTACCTGTAGATCCAAATTCTCCCGTATAAGGTTCAACTTTATCGAGTGTGTAATTTATTGTTTTAACGAATGTCTTAGGGTCTGTGCTGGTTGTTTTTTCGATTTTATAGCCTTCGAAATTATATTCAATTAAATCTACTTGAACATCTTTAGGCAATTTTATTGAAATTTTATTTGATGCTTGAGGATAATCATTGTGAAAATACAAAGCATCTATAAATTTAAAATCAGTATATTTTTTACCTACTTCTACTTTTTTTGTTCCTCCCTTATACGGGAAGCTCATATTGAAATATTTGTAACGCACATCTGAATGGAATATCCCATCCGATTCTACTGCTTTGTCAATCACTGCTGTATAAACATCGGCAGTATATTTAGTGCCATACTTATTGTATAAGATCATTTTATTAACCGAAGAAAAACTGTTGTAAACTTCAGATTCTCCAATTGCAATTTTGTCTTTTAAGGCTAAATATTCGGTTGTTCGGTCTTGACGAATTGATAACGAAGCACCTAAGGATTTTCGATCAATTACTTCATAACTAACCGTGGTAGCATTGCTTTCAACATAAACGCTTGCCTCCGGATACTGTTTAATAATATCAGCAGCTTTTTTAATTGATTCTGGAGTATTTGTTTGAGCAATTGAAAGTTGTGCTAGCCCAAGTGCTGCGAAACATAAAATAATGATGCGTTTCATTTAATTGTATTTAAAAGAAAATAATGCTTATTGAAAAATTTAAAAGTGTTCAAATTCGGAAAACGATTTCTACCAGAAAAGGTTCGCCGAATTTGCAATTTATTTACTCAACATCTCCTGCATATTCATTAACGGCCGCATGCTCACCATCGTATTGTGCTATCCAGAAATTATTAAAACCCTCGCCTAAATGCAATTGGATTTTTTGTAATGCTAATAATTCTAATATTGAAAGGAAATTGTAAATGACAGCCATCTTAATAGGCACATCTTTTATAATGTCTGTAAATGAAATGCGTTGCCCTCTACCAACTTTACTTAAAATGTATTCCTTTTGCAATTCAATAGAATAAGGGTATTGCACAACATGATGGACAGGCTTGGTTTTTTCCTCTTTCCAACGTGCTACAACTTTTTCAAATACTTTTAATAATTTATAAAGATCAATGTCCTGCAGCTCAGCTTCTACATCGCTTACTTCAGAAAGTAATTTTAATTCTTTCAAAATGTTGCCACGCTTCTCGCGCTGCAACGACGTCTCTTCCAACGCAGAAAATTCTGCAATAACGGATTTGTATTTCTTGTATTCTAATAGATGTGAAACCAATTCTTCACGTGGATCTATTTCATTTCCTTGTGGATCAATATCTGGACGAGGCAATAATGTTTTGGCCTTAATACGCATCAAAGTTGCTGCAACCAAAATAAATTCGCTTGCAATGTCCACATTCAATTTTTCAAGACTATGTATGTAGTTTAAGAAATCGTTTGTGATTTTTGAGATCGGAATGTCGTAAATATCTAATTCATCTCGCTCAATAAAGAACAAGAGCAAGTCGAACGGGCCAGCAAATAAAGGCAACTGTATTTCAAAACTCTCGTCTTTTGACATGGTTTTTTCCTTTGGGTAAGTATAAGTATTCTATTTCTATCAAATATACCTATTCCCCTAAATATCGACTGCTTTGCAATAGGCTATGTTTTACACCTTTATGGTTCATAAATTGTGAATTGACGTGGATATTGTGTGTACAAATGCTCGATTATTAACACTCGTTGTTGCAATTCAGATGCATTTCATTGATAGTATGGCGCTTCCTATTAAACTATTAACATCTAAACGGTGTCGATTTTTCATCGACACCCCAATGCATCCATATTTAAAATATTTAGTAATCAAACCGCCATTCAAATGAGTACTTGTGTTCTTCATACTGAAAAATGAAAGCTCTGAAAATTCGATTTTATCTCTATAAAATTTACCCTCAAATACATACGCAAGGCCATAACTTCGTCGTTTCTTTGATAATCGGTAAACAAATATTGTTTATCTTTGTTTACTATATAAAAAGTAGCGCACCGTGATTCAAGCCGGAGAAATTTTACGTACGATACAATCCCCCGAAGACCTCAGAAAATTGGATGAGACACAACTCTTTCAGTTAACCGAGGAATTAAGACAGTTTATCGTAGATAATGTTTCGGTTTATGGTGGCCATTTTGCTGCAAGCTTAGGCGTTGTTGAATTAACAGTTGCCCTGCACTATGTCTTCAATACCCCTACCGATCAGTTGGTTTGGGATGTTGGTCACCAAGCATACGGACATAAAATTTTAACCGGTCGTATGGATAAATTCCATACAAACCGTACCTATAATGGTTTGTCGGGTTTCCCAAAACGTTCCGAAAGCCCCTACGATACCTTTGGTGTCGGGCACTCCTCCACTTCTATTTCTGCAGCCCTAGGTATGGCTGTGGCAAATCAATACAAAAAAGATGACCGCCAACACATTGCGGTTATAGGTGATGGCGCCCTTACTGGCGGTATGGCCTTCGAGGCTATGAATCATGCGGGCGTGAGCAATTCGAATGTATTGATAGTATTGAACGATAATTGCATGGCGATTGACCCAAATGTGGGTGCGCTTAAAGATTATTTGGTAGACATTACAACTTCACGCACTTACAACCGCATGCGAGACGAGCTTTGGAACATGTTGGGTAAAATCAGCAAGTTTGGACCAAATGCACAAGCAATTGCTTCTAAGGTTGAAAGCGGATTGAAAGCTTCGTTGTTAAAACAAAGCAACCTGTTTGAATCACTGCACATCCGTTACTTTGGCCCTGTAGACGGCCACGACTTGAATCACCTGGTTCAAGTAATGAATGATTTAAAAAAGATTCCGGGGCCAAAAATTTTACACGTTCTTACTACAAAAGGCAAAGGCTTTTCGTTGGCTGAAAAGGATCAAGTAAAATGGCATGCACCTGGGAAGTTTGATAAAGTTACTGGACAAATTCACGTTAAAACCTACGATACACCTCAGGCACCTAAGTACCAAGATGTATTTGGACATACCATTATTGAATTGGCTGAAAAGAATGAAAAAATTATGGGCATTACGCCTGCAATGCCTTCTGGATCTTCGCTTAATTTGATGATGGAAAAAATGCCCGACCGTGCATTTGATGTTGGTATTGCAGAACAGCATGCCGTTACATTCTCTGCTGGTCTCGCTACGCAAGGGCTTGTGCCTTTCTGCAACATCTATTCTACATTTATGCAACGTGCATACGATCAGGTTATTCATGATGTATGTATTCAGAATTTGCATGTAATCTTTTGTTTGGATCGTGCGGGTTTTGCTGGTGTAGACGGTCCAACGCACCACGGTGCTTATGATATTGCCTTTTTCCGTTGTGTGCCAAACCTTGTTGTGGCAGCGCCAATGAACGAGCAAGAGTTACGCAATATGATGTACTCTGCACAGTTAGAAAAAAACAAACGCCCTTTCTCTATCCGCTATCCGCGCGGGCAGGGTGTTATGCCCAACTGGAGAACACCTTTTGAAGAAATCGCGATTGGTAAAGGTCGACAAGTAAGCGCCGGTAAAGACATTGCCATTTTAACCATCGGCCATATTGGTAATTATGTGGTCGATGCAAAAGCATTGTTGATTGAAGAAGAACTTGTGCCTGCACATTTTGATATGCGTTTTGTAAAACCAATCGATGAAGCAATGTTGCACGAAGTTTTCAAAACATACAAAAAAATTATTACTGTTGAAGATGGTTGTGTAATGGGAGGCTTCGGCTCTGCCGTGTTGGAATTCATGTCCGACAACAACTACAGCACTCAAGTAGTGCGTTTAGGTATTCCCGATCGTATTGTTGAGCACGGTGAACAAATTGAATTGCAACGCGAATGTGGTTTTGACCCACAAGGTATTGCACAAGCAGTACGTAATTTGGTTGGTGTAGTTGTGAAATAAAAACTAGTCAAAGACCAGAAAATAACAGACACTAGTCTCCGCTGCGCTCAGACTAGCGCCAGAAGTTCTACTCATGATAGAAATCACCGATGCCATCGCTCTAACGATGGTATCGGTCGTAAAAAATAACCTTTTGTGTCCGATGCGCTCATCGGATTTTTTATTTCCTTTCTTTTGATTTTGCCACTTCCAGTTCAGCTTCGTACTTTGCATGTCTTATGAGTAAAGCAATGGTGTATACAGATAAAGGAGTAGGTTCCGCAGTGGTATTGGTTCATGGATTTTGCGAAAGCAAAGAGCTGTGGGATTCCTTTGCAGAACAATTGTCTCATTCCTTTCGTGTTATCACGCTCGACTTGCCCGGCTTTGGCGATTCCGAATTAGCTGAAACAGAAATTAGCTTGGAATGGTTTGCCGATGAAATTCAAAACTTGTTGGCGCTTTTGCATATTCAAACCTACACCTTTGTTGGCCATTCATTGGGTGGCTATGTGGGTTTGGCTTACGCCGAAAAATATCCTCGCCATTTAAGCGGCTTGTGCTTATTTCATTCAACTGCGTATGCCGATTCGGAAGAACGTAAAGAGAACCGAAATAAAACAATCGCCTTCATTCAAAAATACGGTGCCGATTTATTTACTCAATCGTTTATTGAACCGTTGTTTTTATTGAAAAATAGAGCTGCTTTAAAAAATGAAATCGCGGGATTAAAACTGATTGCAAAAAAATCGTCTGAAAAAGGTATCATTGCCACAACAGTCGCCATGCGCGACAGGCCCGACCGTATAGCAATACTTCGTGAACTTCAAGCTCCTATATTACTGATTGGTGGTAAAAATGATGCAACCATTCCGATTGATAAATTAGAAGAACAAGCACTGCTTTCTAAAAACATCACGCTTGCAACAATCGACGACTGCGGACATGTAGGCATGTATGAACAAAAAGAAAAAACGTTTGAGGTGCTGAATAATTTTTTGATTACCTGCTCATAATAGAAAAGGCTCCGCTAATTAGTGGAGCCTTTTCTATTATGCAATTACACTTTATGTTATTGTATAGCAAACGTCGCATTTACCTGAAATTGCAGTTTTATTTTTTGGAAACCCGTTGAGTTGTCTTCATAATTACTACTCGTAGAATCATACTGTCGATATTCATTATTGGATATCTGAGCATTATACATTTCAAATCCGCCAATATCTTCAACATTTCGATCATTTATTTCAAGTGCGGATCCAATCTTTTCGCCAATGGCTTCTAACAAATAGGTTGCTTTGGCCTTGGCTGCTTTAATCGCTTCAATTTTTAATTGTTTTTTATACTCTTCAATTTTTGAATGCGAATAATTTCTAATCTCTACCGAATAAATAGATTCAGCATTTACCTTATTTAATATTTCATCAATCTTTACAGGTGTTGAAACTTTGATGATAAAACTTTTAGAATTGTATAATTCCGCATCGTCTTTTTTCTTTTTGCTCCAGCTGTATCCTGAAATCTGCTCAACAGTAAAGTCTTCTTTAGTAATGCCGGCGGCTAAAACTGCTTGAGTCAATTCTTTTTCCAATTTCTCCAGCAATACTTTATTTTTATCTTTTTGATATTCTTTTAACACGACTCTAACATAAATTTCATCTGGCACAATTTCCAATTCAGCTGTTCCTGTGACAGAAATTGTCTTTTGATATACTGGTGTTTGAGCAACAGAAGCTACTAGTGTACTGATAAAAACAATAAATGAAAATAGGTGTTTCATATGTTGAAAAGGTTTAGTTGGATGATGTTCATTTGAGTTAGTAGAAAAACGAAAAAAAGGGTTTAACAGTATTTCTGTTAAACCCTTTTTTTGAAATCTATGTCCGGTCCTGAAATAGCGATACATAAAAAGTAGCGTTATGAAAGAAGAATCAGAGAAACAGTATGTTAGAAGAAGTTCAAAAGACTACAGCTATAGCTTTAAATTGGCTGTAGTTCAAGAAATTGAACAAGG
>JAYTLG010000182.1:0-7489 GCA_043729555.1 Cytophaga sp. | reverse complement strand
TTTTTGCATTTAATTTATTCTACTATTTTCCATTCATTATTGATGTGTGATTCTTGTAAAGATTATATAAAAATATGTAATTTTTAAGATGTTTTATTGCACAACTTTGAAGTGTAACGTTTAATCACATCAACATAAAATTTTAGACCTATGAAATTGGGACTCAAAGAAGCTGAAATCAAAAAAAGTGTTAATATGTTGTCAACTGTATTGGCAGATGAAATGACTTTATATGTAAAAACAAGAAAATTCCATTGGAATGTCTCTGGTCAGAGCTTTATGGAGTTGCATAAATTGTTTGAAGCCCAGTATACACAGCTAGAAGCCATTATTGATGAAGTTGCGGAGCGAATTAATAAACTTGGTTCATTTACAATTGGTACAATGGAAGAGTTTTCTAAAATTACGCGCATAAAAGAAACTCCAGGCGAATATCCCAATCAACAGGAAATGTTGAAAGAGCTGTTAGCCGATCATGAGAGATTGATTGTTGCATTGAGAAAAGACATAGAGGCAGATAGTGACGCGGGAACCACGGACTACTTCACCAAATTGATTCAAGAACATGAATCCATCGCTTGGATTCTTCGCAGATACTTGAGTTAATTCATACCCATAAAACAAAAAAACTTCATTCGGCTAATGTATTATTAGTGGAATGAAGTTTTTCTGTTTTTAAATTTTATTTTAATTACTACTTAAATAATAGGTAGTCTCTTTAATTTTCAGATTGATAAAATGTAATAATTTTACTTTATCATGTAAGATATAGTATATGCGGTTTGTTGAAATTTGTTTTAATATAAATCATTACCGCCATGAAGAATAAAAGGAGAAAACCAAGACTCGTTGAAACAATTGTACAATTTTCAGTAATGTGTTTAACAGCATACCTTATGATTGTATTTTCAATTTTAATGATGAATTACGAATAGTTTCTAGTTGCAGCCTCTTACAATTTTGGTAAATTAAAAATAGTTGTCCTTCAAGCAACTCCAGTAAAGTTAATATGCGTAACAGAATATAACTGTATTTAATACGATTTATCACCTCTACCTTTGTATTTACGTGCATTTTGATAGTTTTATATTATAAGGTTATTTATTAACTATATTAAAGCTATATGCAAAAGTGTTTGGTGTTCGTCATGGTTTTATTTATTGTTTCTGGACTTAAAGCACAGGAAAAAAAGCAGAATGTTTTTTTGCACCCAGCTAAATTTTATGAGAAGTATTTTCCCCATTTTAAAATTAAATACAAACCGTCCGATTCAAATTACATCAACGTTTATTCCAAAGAATTTGCCACAGTTGCTACGCATGTATTTTCGCCCACCGTGTATATTAATATGGAACCTAGAGGTTTCTTACAAGCCAGTTCTCAATTTCGTACAAATATTAAAACCATAACAGGATTTTCATTCAGTTACAAACATATTACTGCTGGTTTTGCTTTGAGTTTGCTACCACCCGTTGGCGACCCACCTGATTATGCACCCACCAAATATCGTACCGCAACAATTAAATACAAAAGTCCCATTTATATACTCACATTTAGGTTTATGAAGGTGCAGGGTATGACAGACATAAATGAATTAAATTCGCTTGACCAAATACAATCGAATGTGCGGCGGACTGATTTGACAATTAAAGAATACATGTTTGAAGGAATATATAATTTCAGTTGGAAAAAGTATTCGTATCTTTCTATGCTCGATCATACAGAAGCCCAGATTAAAAGTCGATTGGGATTTATGACAAAAGCGGGCATTTATTCGCAAAAATTTTATGGAGATTCTAATTTGCTAAGTGTATCACAACGTCCTTATTTTGAAAACTATAATGATATAAGCAAAGTGGTTGGTTACAACTTAAAGCTTTCGCCAGGGCTAGGGGGAATTCTTGTATTTAAAGAGCATTTTTATGGAGCAATTTCCATTTTTTCTCCATTAAGTTTATTTGTAAATCGCCTATATTCAACAGACGATAAAGTGGTTCATAAGGAAACAAATTTGCTCTGGGGGGCTGATGGCTCAGCAAGTTTGGGCTATCAATCCAAACGTTTTTTTGCAGCTCTAAATTTTCAACTAGATGGGCGAACGGCTATATTAAATAACGTTCGATACTCGAGTGCTTATAATTATATTGGTTTGGATATCGGATTTAGATTTGCGGCTCCTAAACCAATTAAAAAGTTTTATAAGGATACAATGCCGCCTGGTATGTAAAGTCTTAATTATTTCTTTAATACAATAGAACGAATTAAAGTAACCCGAAAAAAAATATACTAAGCCCTCTGGAAAAATGACTATATAAATGATTAATATGGTTGTATCCTGTTTTTGTGAACATAAATGAATAATGTATTTCATAAATAACAACCGTTACTTTTTAAATTTCAATAAGCCTATGTGTACATATTTTTACCGTTCTGGATTATGGCTATTATTATGCCAATGTTGTATTAGTACATTGCTGCATGCACAATCGGGTAGGCCTGATCCTGATTTTGTTATTGGTACAGGTGCGAATACACTTTCTGCAAATGCTGTACAAGCAGATGGGAAAATTCTTATCGGTGGTTATCTTACTACATATAATGGCGTTCAACAAATAGGTATTGCACGGTTGAATACAGATGGTAGCTTAGATAATACATTTAGTTCAGGCAGTGGCACGTCTGGGGGTATAAATTCTGGAGGTAAAGGGGCGGTAACAGTAATAGTGCCATTGCCCGATGGAAAGATATTGATAGCGGGTAATTTTTCAGTGTATGACGGTGTGCCTCGCGCTAACTTAGCAAGACTTAATGCAGATGGTTCGCTCGATCTAAGCTTTGATCCTGGTGCTGGTGCTAACGACGAAATATATTCAATGGAGATGCAGACAAATGGTAAATTACTTATTGCTGGAAAGTTTACGCAATATGGTGGAAGCGCTCGTAATTATATGGCACGCCTCAATGAAGATGGTACACTCGATACATCTTATGATCCTGCATCTGGTGTAACTGGATTGGCACCTAATAATGCAATCATGAATACCGTAACCTTGTCCAATGGAGATGTATTGGTGGCAGGTATATTTCGATCCGATGTAGGGAATTCTCCTAAGAATGGATTGGTTAAACTACTTGCAGATGGAACTGTAGATGCCACATTTAATACGGCTGGCATAGGGACCAATTCGACAGTACGTAAAATTCTTATGCAACCCGATGGGAAAATTTTATTGTTTGGTGATTTTACTACTTATGACGGAATTGCCAGAAACCGTATTGTACGACTGTTTGCAGATGGAACGATAGATCCGTCTTTTGATCCGGGTGTAGGAGTAGATGGTGTAGGACACTATGGTTTTGTTGTATCTTCTACTGCATGTTTACAGCCCGATGGAAAAATTATTATGGTAGGTGATTTTTCTACCTATGTCGGACAGCCATATAGCGGTATCGCGCGCATTAACAGCGATGGCACACTTGATACAACTTTTGATCCGGGTATAGGTGCAAATGATATTATCTGGAACGTTTCTTTAATGGCCGATAGTCGGATTCTTATCACTGGAAATTTTACAACGTTTGATGGTGTTGCACTAAATAGTGTGGCATGTCTTACTAATTGTTACAATACTACTTCAATAGTGACGATTGCCGCTTGCAATATATACGTTTTAAATAATACGTCTTATACGCAAACGGGTACTTATCAGCAAGTACTTACTAAACCTTCAGGTTGCGATAGTACTATTACCTTGCATCTTACCATTGATACCAAACCCGACTCTGCAATTATTGTTTCAGACGACAGTATTCATGCGCAGCAGTCATCTGTTTTGTATCAGTGGATCAATTGTACGGGTAGTACTGTTATTGCCGGTGCAACAAATCAAGCTTTTGTACCAACAGTGACAGGTGCATATAAAGTCTTGTTAACAAAGAGGGCGTGTAGTGCACAAAGCGCATGTGTTCCTTTCGATGTTATTACGATATATCCCAATTTAGTAACGGTGAATGATGATGGTAAAAATGATTTTTTAGAATTACCTTCACATATCGCTCCGTATACAGTAGAAATATATAATCGTTGGGGATCCTTGATTTATAAAAGTAATAACTACAAACAGAACTGGCCTACGACAAACTCAGAAGCCGGTGTATACTATTATATTGTATATACTTCTGAAGAGACGCTTTATAAAAGTTGGTTACAGGTGATTCGGTAGTGGGGGTAGGGGAAATCTGTTTGGCAATTAATCATAGAATATACAAGTGAATATTGTAACAATTCACAAAAAATATGTAAGTGAATTTTAATCCGAAATACCCATCTTTGATTTATAAATAATAGAGTTATGAATATTAAGAGAATCTTTGGTGCTGTTTTAACCGTTTTAGGTATTGGATTTTTAATATATACAGCAGTATTGTTTTCTGGAACAGGGAGCGCTATTAAGTCAATGATTACCTTCGGTGTATTGGGGTTTGTATTCTTTCTTTCAGGTATGGGATTGATTCGTTCCATGAAAGATGCGGCATAAATATCAAATAAAATAAAACAAGCTAAAAGGTTCTGCTAGTCGAGTAGAACCTTTTTTATTTTTTAACTAGATTTTTTTATAATTAATAATAATGTCGTTGATGCATATTTTGCTTATTCAAAATATGGAAAAAATACAATCAATTTTCAGTATTCTGTAATTTAACAAAGGGATGAATGCTCTAAATTCGTTATATAAAAAAAATAACAGCTAAGTTTTAACAGAAAGAACTACAATTATGGAAAATCAAAACACACCAAGCAACACGTACAAAACAACCAACAACAAATTAGTGACTGGTATGTTCCGTGATCGCGAAAGTACAGAACATGCATATAATACGTTGCATGAAAGAGGTTATAATCAGGACGAAGTACATTTACTTATGTCAGATGAAACCCGCAAGAAACATTTTTCTGATGATACAGAAATCGGTACAAAAGCTGCAGAAGGTCTTGGTAAGGGTTCTGCAATCGGTGGTACAGTTGGTGCTATAGCGGGTGCTGTTGCAGCTATAGGGACTGCGATAGTAATTCCTGGACTTGGGTTTGCAATAGCGGGTCCAATTGCTGCAGCCCTTGCGGGCGCAGGTGCGGGTGGACTTACAGGTGGCATTATCGGTGCTTTGGTGGGAGTAGGTATTCCTGAAGAACGTGCTCGTATTTACGAAGATGGTATTAAAAATGGAAATGTTATAATCGGTGTAACTCCGCGTAACGAAGACGATGCGGAATACTTCAGAAGCAATTGGACAGCAAATAATGGCGAAGAAATTCATCATTAATTTTCAATAAAGTACTTTATATATAAGGTGCTTTATTGAAAATATTTCAATCATCTAAATCAATTTTACTATAAACAACAATTTAACAAATACAATTATGAAAAACTTTATAATTATTTTCACAAGCTTTTTGATATTTTTGTTTTTTACATCATGTAGTGTAATTGGAGATATCTTTAGCGCAGGTATGAGTTTTGGTATTTTCATAACGGTTTTTATTATTGCTGTTGTTATTTATTTTATAGTACGAATGGTTTCAAAAAAATAAATAATATTTAACCTAATCAAAAACTAAATCACTATGGAAAAGAAATCAACCGTTGGAAATAGTACTAAAAATACTGCTTCCAAGACCACAAAATCTAAATCTACAAACTCAGGTTCTATGCAAGAGTCTCAATTGATGAAATTATTTGTTGATGAATTAAAAGATATTTATTGGGCAGAAAAAGCTTTGACAAAAGCAATTCCCAAAATGGTTAAAAATGCTTCTTCGGAAGAGTTAAAAGAAGCATTGGCAAATCATCTTGAAGAAACAAAAGAACAAGTACTTCGCATAGAAGAAGTATTTGAATTGTTGGGCAAGGCTGCAACTGCAAAAAAATGTCAAGCTATGGCTGGACTAATCGAAGAAGCGCAAGCTATTATGGAAGATTGTGAACTAGGTGCTATGTGTGATGCCGGAATTATTTCAGCCGGACAAAAAGTAGAACATTATGAAATTGCTTCTTATGGTACTTTGTGTCAGTTCGCTGAAACCTTAGGATTAGTTGAAATTAAAAATATCTTAGGACAAACTTTGGATGAGGAGAAAGCTGCGGACGAAAAATTATCTGAAATTGCTGAAACTACTATTAATATTGAAGCAGCACACATGGAAGTATAAATAAAAACGTATTTTAATATATAAAAGAAGACAGATTGAGTGAACAACGTTTTACTCAATCTGTCTTCTTTTATGTATTATCTGTAGGCTTCATTTGTTTCTCGACCAGCTTAGCTACGCTCTGATTTGAAAGGAGGGAACTGACAGCTACCAATTGTCTAATTATAGGTGGATAAGCATGCGGTTCGCCTTTTATAAGTGCTGTGTAACCTACCATAGCTACAATTTCTGCATCTTCCAAATCGTCTTGCGCTGCTTTGGTATGTTCCATCCCTGCATTATGAAAGAAATCCGTATCGGTAGGGCCTGGAATTAGAGAAGTAACTTTTATATCCGTATCCCTTAGTTCGGCAGCTATGGCATCACTGAAAGAAAGTATAAAGGATTTTGTCGCTCCATATACAGCTAGCATTGGGCTTGGTTGGTAGGAAGAAATAGAAGCTAGTTGCAGGATACGTCCCTCGCCGTGATGTGCAATCATATCTTGCATATATAATTTTGTTAGTTGAACCATGGATGTTATCTTTAATTGAATGTTTGCCATTTCTTTTTCTATACGGGTATCTGAAAATAAACCGTATTCGCCCAAGCCAGCATTGTTTAGAAGTACGTCCACATGGATGTTGCGTTGATTTGTAATCTTGTGAATATCTACAGCTGCATTGCTAACAGAAAGATCTGTGGGTATAATTGTCACTTTTCCTGCACCCATTTCTTGAAGTTCAGTAGTAATGTAATTCAGTCTTTTTTCATCTCGCGTAACAAGTATCATGTTGTAATTGTCGTAGGCAAATAATTTTGCCCATTCATATCCAATGCCACTTGTGGCACCGGTGAAGAGTACCGTTTGATTGTGGATTGTCATATCGATCGTGTTTATAGTTGATTTTTTGATCTCTTAGATAAATACAAGACTATATTTTGAAAAAATAAAAATAAAATCCATACTATTTACATAATAACATTATTTTATTTCGTAAATATTTTTTGTTAAAATGTTTTAATTATATAAAATATTTAATTATGCAAATAAGTCTGTATGTTATATGAATAAATAGATGCATTGATTCATTCGAAATGTGTATTTTATTATAAGATAGTATGATTAGATCTGTAATCTTAAATTAATTTGTTGTTGTTTTTTCATATTGTTGTTCGTGTAATGCAATTTATGTGCATAGATTTGCTCTTTCCGCTTAAAAACTGGACCAGTTAAGCAGCAGTTTTAAAGATATAAAATTCTTTTGGTGTTTTCATACCCAATGCCGAATGTGGTGCATA
>JAYTLG010000181.1:0-1884 GCA_043729555.1 Cytophaga sp. | reverse complement strand
CGTTTGCATATTGCATGGCAGGTATGGCGAAAGGTTGGACGAAAGAATGGATACGACCTGCATTGCCATGGGCATTGTTTGCAGCTGTAGTCTTGGGTGTTGGTATTATGATGGGTGCTTATTGGGCCTACGAAACATTAAACTTTGGTGGTTATTGGAACTGGGATCCAGTAGAGAATGCTGTCTATGTGCCTTGGTTAATATTGATTGCAGCCATACACGTTATGATATCCTATAAAAATAGTGGAACGGCTTTGCGCATGTCTGCTATCATGGTAACGCTTTCATTCTTATTGATTTTATATGCAACCTTCTTAACACGAAGTGGCATCTTAGGAAACTCTTCTGTACACTCGTTTACAGACTTAGGTTTATCTGGACAGCTTGGTCTCTATCTTGTTACCTTTACAATTCTTGCAGCAGTATTGATTGCGCTTTCTTGGTCTTCTTTCCCTACTCAACAGGACGAACCTTCTGTGTATTCACGCGAATTTTGGATTTTTATAGGAGTTGCTTTTTTAAGTTTAGCGGCGTTTCAAGTTTTAGCAATGACTTCTATTCCTGTTTATAATGCATTTGGAAATTGGCTTGGCTTTGATTGGAATGCAGCGCCGCCTTCTAATCCCGAAACGTTTTATAGTTATTGGCAAATGGGCTTTGCAATATTCATCGCTATACTTTCGGGTATGGGACAATTTTTTTGGTGGAAGAAAATTGATAGCACACAGTTGTGGGATGCGCTTTACTTGCCAATCATTTTATCTTTATGTGCAACAACCGCAATTTTATTGTTTGGTGTATTAGATGCATATACAGGCGAAGAAATTCATGTGTTGGTGAAGACGGGTTATATCTTACTTGTTGCGGCTAGCTTATTCTCCATCTTTAGCAACATCATGATTTTTGTGAAGGTTGTACAAAATAATTATAAAATCACAGGTGGCGCATTGGCACATATTGGCGTGGCAATGATGTTTGTGGGAATTTTATTTTCATCGGGTTATTCTAAAATTGTTTCCTTAAATAATTCAGGTTTATTGTATTCAAAAGAATTTACAGACGATGTGAATCGCGACAATCTATTGTTGTTCCGAAATGCACCAGAAAAAATGAAAGACTTGCAGTTGATTTACAAAGGTCAACGCATCGAAGCCAAAGGTTATGGTGGCTATATCAATAAAGATTGGGTGTTCCCAACAGCAGATCCTTATAATGTAATTCTTAAAAAAGAATTAAAAGATGATGGTGTTGTTGTTTTCAAAAAAGGAGATACACTTGAAACCAATCCTGAAAATACATTTTATGAAGTTGCGTATGTAAAAGCCATCGGCGATACGTTTACCTTATATCCACGTATTCAACAAAACCCACGCATGGGTACCGTTGTTTCACCCGACATCAAACACTTTTTTGGTCGCGATTTGTATTCGCATTTATCGGCTATACCACTTGCTGTAGATGAAAGAGATTGGTCCGAAACAGAATCGCGTACCATACGCATGGGTGACACCATGTACATCAACGACTATGTATGCATATTCAAACATGTGGATGTCTTACACGCGTTGCCAGGTATTCAATTAGGCGAAAATGATTTCTCAATCGTTGCACACTTGTTGTTGCTTGGTCCGGATGGCACCTCGTATCCCATACACCCAAATTTAGTAATCTTAGCTAACGAAAATGCATCGGGTGCTATACCCGAAATGAACGAAGAGTTGGGCGTTAAAATTAGTTTAGAAAAAGTGAAGCCCGAATCGAATGAGTTTGTGTTTAATGTAAATACCTGCCAAAAAGATTACATAATAATTAAAGCAATTGAAAAACCTGGTATTAATCTTTTGTGGATTGGCACACTGTTGGTAGTACTAGGCTTGAGTATGG
>JAYTLG010000180.1:0-2779 GCA_043729555.1 Cytophaga sp. | reverse complement strand
CTGCTGCTGCATATTCCTTGTTGTAATAATATGCTTGCCCCAATTCATAAAATATTTTAGGGTCTTTTGTTTCTGGTTTTATTTGCATTTGCATATATAGAATAGCTTTGGCATAATTACTTTGACCATAATAATAAGAGCCAATTACACCATACAAATCCAATCGTCCATTATCTTTCCTTACAGCTTCTTCTAATTTAAGAATCGCTAATGAATCTTGACCTTGTGCCAATAATATTTTTCCGTAGTATTCATAATCTACAGAAGTTGTTTTCGCAACATCTACTTTAGTAAAGTACGTTTCAATATCTTTTTGCGCAGATGGATAATTTTCTAATTCGTAATAACATACAGCACGTCTGTTGTATATATACACATTTGTATACTTACGTTTTTCAAGCGTATTTAACACATTTACAGCATCTGCATAATCGTTATTTTTCAACAAGAAATAAGCATATTTAAATTCAACATCATCATTACTATCAATGTACTTCAAATATTTTTTGTA
This sequence comes from Cytophaga sp., assembly GCA_043729555.1. GTDB lineage: Bacteria > Bacteroidota > Bacteroidia > Cytophagales > Cytophagaceae > Cytophaga. The sequence goes on along the minus strand of JAYTLG010000180.1, from coordinate 2,268 downwards.
ATTTGTAATTGCCAAGTCGTATTTTTTAAATCGATTGTATAAATCTCCTAATTCGCGATAAATTGGACCATAGGTAGAGTCGATTGCCAAACCTTCATTGTAGTACTTTACAGACAAATCAAAGTTACGTGCGGAGGTATACAGTTTGCCATATTTCATTTTCAACAAAGGAATTGAATGAAATAAATTACCTGCTTTATTATAGGCTTCAACTTGCTTCGAACCTTCTGCTTGTCTACCATATGCATCGCCCAACAACATCCAAGCCATGGCATTTTTAGCATCCACTTGAGTAGCCTTCATTAAATAGGCAATTCCTTTTGGTAAATCCACTGTACTTCCTTCCAATACATAATACTCACCAATTGCATTTAATACCGTTGCATTTTTTTTAGAAGTCATCAACAAAGCTTTATCAAAGCTGCGTTGTCCTTCTGTTGTATTTTTAGCCATCGAAATAATTCCAATACCCACATAATTCAAGGCATTTGTTTCATCTACTTTTATACCTTCCATGAAATAATATTTAGCAGAATCTAATTTTTCTTTACGCCAGTAAATATCCCCTAAGTAGTAACAATATTCACTCGCTTTTTTAACGTTCGACTTCAATAAATTTTTGTAAATGGTAATAGCCTTTACATACTGTTCTTTTTCAACATATTTTTGAGCTTGCTCGTCTTGAGCAGATGCAGAAAATGCAAGAAGCAGCGATGAAATAAAGATGATAAGGTTTTTCATAGTGATAACGTTCGTTGTGTATGCGTATGCGTATTGATAAATAATGGATGAATTACGATTTTATTTTTAACTCAAGCTCGCGAGCAGGCATTTGATAAGGCAGCAATCCTGCCTTCAAGAAAATACGTTGTCCACGATTATGAATAAAGAAAGAGGCAAAAGCCGTGCCTAAACCTGTATTGGCATCGTGATTTAATACACGCAATACGCGTTTAAAGGGGTAAGTACCTAATGCTAAATCGTTTTGAAAGGGAGAATATGCTTCATCACTGTTAGTCAAGTTTACTTTTAAGACTTTTATCGAAGAATAATATTCTTGGTGTTTTTTATCTTTCAAATTAACCAACCAACTCGAAGATAGGCATGCAACTACATTGGTATGTTGTTTAACCGTTTGAATAATTGCTTCGTCGGAACCACCTGTATAAATATGTTTTGTAGAAGGTGGTACACCAAACATTGTTGTTAAATAATTTGCTACAGAAGTACCGCTACTATTCAATTGCATTGAATAAGAAGTACCGTTGAGCATGCCAGTTTGAAACAAACCTTTCAGTTCAGTTACGGAAATAGAATCTTTGAAAAATGACTTAGGTACAATCCATGCTAAGCCGTCGAAGCACAGGCTATCGTTAGCCATATGCCATTGTTTTTTTGAAATAATTTCTTGTTCAGCAGTAGTAAAATCTCTAGAAATAAATACCGTACGATACCGATCATTTAATAAATCATTTATGCATTCCGCTTCGGGCTTTACCAGTAACAATACTTTTCTGTGCGGGTTAAGAGCTTCGTATGAAACAATAAAGGTGCGGAGAATTGATTCCCAAGATGGGTCACATAAGACCGTAACGGAATCAACAGGCACATCAGTATACTGTGCTGTTTCTATATTCTTCTCAGAACATGAAAACACGCTACTTAAAAATAATACACCTACTATATAAGAAAGGAACTTATGCACAATTACATATGTCGTTCAATAAACCAGGCACGATAGCCTCTAAAAAGTCCCCATGCAACCAATAACCCACCAAACAAGATTGTCATTGTACTATTCAATATGTCTTTTAATGCATTTGGATTGCTTATTATATAAACGCCTATGGCTGTGTAGATCACAGCCATAGTCATTTTAAATCCTAGAAGTATATTTTTCACAACTTATTACTTAGGTAGAGAGAATTTAATACGAGCTAATTTTTTAACATTTACAGGTACACCATTATTTTTACCTGGCTCCCACTTCGGTAAATTTTTAATAATACGTATTGCCTCCGCATCGATAGATGGACTTAAACCTTTACCTTTTACAATATGTACATCTGTAACTTCACCCTTTGATGTAATTGTATATTGAACAAAAACAATACCTTCAATTTTTTGAGCAAGTGCATCGGCTGGGTAAGCCAATCTACCTTGAACGTATTTAATTACTTCTTCGTCCCCTCCTCCTTTAAATTTAGGCATCTCACCAACATAATTAAAAACTTCAGCTTGTTTCTCTCCAGTACCTCCAATTTCTCC
>JAYTLG010000179.1:0-1880 GCA_043729555.1 Cytophaga sp. | reverse complement strand
ACCATCTTGCAAACCTTCTATTGTAACAACCCCTGTATAGCCCGGACGAACAGGGTTGGGAAATATTTTTGCATCACTAAAATCTTCCTTATTTTGTGTAGCATCTGAACGATACGAAATAATTCCTTTATCGGTAGCAATAAAAACCTCACCTGTAATTTCGTGTATTGTAATTGAAATGATATTATTTGAATACAGAGGACTATTATCAGCCGTAAAAAAATGTATAGCTTCAGTGAAATTATCGTTAAATAACCACAACCCCTCTGTTGTGCCAACCCATTTTCGATTACCAGCATCCGTTTTGATACAGGTAATATTTTTATCAAACAACACACCAAAACCGCTATAAATAGGGGCTACAAACGAACCTGTATATGCTCTGGAAGGGTCGTAAAAACCTGCAATCCCTTGATCGCTACCAACCCATACAACACCTTTTTTATCTATTTCAATACAAGTAATTATATCTCCAGGCAAATTACCTCCTGAAGCTGAACTTGAAAAATAACGTTCTTGATTTGTTTTGTTAATTAAAACCATTAAGCCTTTCGACATCCCATTATTCCCATATCGCATCCATTTATTTCCAAGCGAATCAATTTTCAATTGCAATAAAGATCGATTTTCAGGTTTGGAAGTATTCATGGTATATGTGCCCCAAACCCCTGTCTTACTTATAGTATATAAACTAGGATCAAACTGAGGCACACCAAATGTAGCAATCCATAACGTACCTTTTGAATCCACATCAAGGCCTGTAACAAACATCGATTTTAGCAAACTATTTATTGTGTCAGACCTAAAAAAGAAATTCGGTTTTTTAAAGGATACCATTCCATCTCCAAACGATCCAATATACAAGGTGTCATTAAAGGGGTTGTAAGCAGCAACTATATTATCTCCAAAGTTTGCTGGAAGGTTGCTTGTGTATCTATTATAACTGAACCACTTTTCTTGATTTTGAAATTCATAAAATCCATCCGCATTAAACGTTCTTCTATATATATTTGAATATCCTCCTGAATTAGCAAGTATTGCATTTTTATAATAGTATAAATTATATGTAGAAGTCTTGAATGGCCCATTCATTGAAATCCACCAATAATTTATTCCATCCGTTTTGACCAAACCCTCTCCTTGATCGGCAAACCAAAGATTTCCGGAGCTATCGTATGTTGCATCTTGTACCTGTTTAAGTGAGCTCATACTTAATACAGACGTGTACGAAGTCGGACTTGCAATCGCATAAACTTTATTATCTGCACATACAAGTAATTTATTATTTGAGTTAATCAAATTCCAACACGTAGCAGTAGTACCTATTGACAATCCTAAGTTTTGCCAAACAGTACCATTTAAAACAAATACTCCAACACCAGATACACCAGCATACATGCGTCCATTCAATTGGCCGATCGCTCTACTTTTTGTGGTTGAAATATCTGTATACACTTTCCAGTTTGTAAAATCCATTAAATTAATACCGGGCCTATTGTAAGGTGCGCTCATGGTTCCATATTCAGTAGCTAAGAACACAGAATCTTGATTTTGATTTAGTGCACAACCATAAACCTTATTAGGCTGCCCACCTGATCTTAAATTTAACCACGATTCATCAATTTCATTTTTAACCAAATCAATAACTGTAACACCAAAATCACAAGAGACAAATGCTACATCGTTATAAATAGAAATATTGTTAATTTTTTTAGACCCTGCAATTGTTGATCGATAGATCACATCAAAATTAGTAAGTACACCATTTTTTAAAACATCTAAGTTACCACTGGAATAACCAATCATGCCCACATTATTTGATTCATTAAAACGCATAACCGTTATGCTGCTTTCTGTTAAGCCATCAACTTTAGATAAGG
>JAYTLG010000178.1:0-2465 GCA_043729555.1 Cytophaga sp. | reverse complement strand
GTCGTCCACCATTTATATTTTCCACTATTGGTTGGCGTAACATTTAATGTAATGTTGCCTGGGTCGCAATATTGTGCGTTTGCTACAGTTGGTGCTTTTGTTGTGATTACAATTTCGTCTGTTTGTAAGCCACATATTGGATCACGAACTTCAACCTTGTATGTGCCAGGAGTATTTACAAAATATGTTTTATCCGTATTATTTCCAGCTGCAGGTGCATTATCTTTAAACCATTTATAGGTCACGCCGATACCAGAGAAATTTGCATCTAATGTTACAGAAGCGGGATCGCATAATTCTAAATCTGCACCAAGGTCGATAGTGAATACATCTGTAATAACAATGATATCTGATTTCGTACAAGAACCATTATCGCTTACGCAAACAGAATACGTACCAGCAGCTGTTATAGCCTGAGGATAAGTATAAGGAGCATTTGTTCCAAATCCTGTTGTACCATCAAACCATGTTACGGTTGTTGTAGCATTTATAGGTACTCCTGCATTTAATATCAAACCACCAGCACCCAATCCGCATAACGTTTTGTCAGCTCCTAAATTTGGCTGAGGACCCGCCGAACCATAAGAACAGCCAGGTATAAAGGATATATCATCAATCGCAAAATCGGATTCACCTCCGTTACCACCACAACCAATAGTTTGATTTCCTTCAATACTAATTGTTACTGTAGCGGGAGGGGTTGAGCCTGAATTCCATACAGATTCATATTTTATCCAACCCGGAGATGATGGGTTACCACCGCCCAAGGCTGGTGCCACAATATTAGCACCAATGTTGGCTCCATTAACATCAAAGTTTAAGATGCCCGGATAATTTGGTTGATCTTTTAAGGAATTAATCCAAACAGAAAAATAATAATTTGTATTTGGTTTAATAGAAATGTTGGATTGTCTCCATAATTTGATTCCCTGAATACAAACACCATCAACCATTAAAAACTTATCATCAGCACTTGCACTGTGGTCGTTAAATGTTTGTGAAAAGGCGTTGTTAAAGGCAGGCATTTGTGAGCCTGTGCCTACAAAGATATAACCAGGAACCGAAAATCCAGATGTGAATATTTTATAACCATCTGGTCCTGTACTTAAATCACCATCCGAATCGGGAGTGTAAGACCAATCAGCGTACCCTTGAGAAAAGTCGCCATTTATAATTAAATTTTGACCCGTTAATAAATCGATTGGGCAGTTTTGAGCAACGGCTTGAACAAAGCTTGATGCGATTAATGATACTACTATTAAAATTTTTTTCATTGTTGTAAATGGACTGATTCTTATAAAGGGTAGTATACTTTAACTCTAGCTTAAAAGTTGTAATTTTAAGTGAAGTATAAAAAAATGTATTGTTGATCGTGTAAGTATGGAGCAAAATTCTAACAAATGTATTCTACTACTTATTCAATTAGTGGAATTTAAGTAGTGTGTTAATTTTGCTTCAATCATAGAGCAAGGCACGAGCATTGGTTTTTGTTCAATGGAAAATTCTGCAACAGTTCCATTAATTTTATATGTTCCTTTGATATTTCCCAATGGGCTAGGTAAGGAAAATGAACCAATCGTTGTATCACCTACAAAGGATGCATGTTCAATTTTTTGTATGGCATTTTTTACGTTTAAAACCATTAGATCTACAGATTGTGAAAAAGGGATAGAAAAGATGCAGTGCGCCATTTATTTTGATTTCTCGTGTTGATTGAAGGGTAAATGTAACGAAAAAATAAAAAAATCCGACTGAATTTTGTACACATGAAGGCCTAATTTAAAGCACATTTTAAGTAGTTAAATATTCTTTTTTGTAAAGAATATTCTATTTTTTGAAAGACTTTCTGACATCAGGGATATTTTTTAATAAAATAATTATATCTTTATTCTTGTAATGATATATTCAATTAATTGTATACGATTTAAGGCACTAGTATTTGCAAGTGTATTTTCATTCTTAGGGGGCTATGCTTCTCTGGGACAGAAAGTTGCTGCAGGTTGGGTGTATACGTATGCTTTTGATGGAAATGCTTACGATATTGGCCCTAATAGACTACATGGACAAATTGTTGGAGGGGTTGAATCTGCTCCAGATCGTTTCGGAAGAGCTGGTAAGGCATTGAATTTTAATGGTAGCGACGGATTTATTCGTATTCCGTTTGGGCAAGTACGAAATTTACCTGTAGTTAATTTTGCTTTTACCGTTTGGGTCTTTGTTGATAAATACAATTCAACAACGGTATGGGATGCATTGAATACAAGTAACTATACACCTATTTTTTGCAAAACAGAAACAGAAACACATTTCCAATTCAGATTTGGGGCTTCTGATAAAGGCTTTTATTTTGACGGTGGAGAAGAAGGTACTTCAAAAGGATTGTTTACAAGTAATGGCGTGACTTTGATATCTGGCAAATGGAACATGTTAGCGGTTACTTTTAATGGTTATGTCGCTAAATATTT
>JAYTLG010000177.1:0-20334 GCA_043729555.1 Cytophaga sp. | reverse complement strand
TTCGACTGGCTCAGCAACATGAGCATTGGCCTTGCTGAAGCATTCGATGTGATTGAAGTCCGTTTTAAAAACGGCCGTAAAGAATTTTATAGAAATAGCTCTTCCCTTGAGCTTTATACTGGCGATCCTGTGGTTGTGGAAATGACTTCAGGCCATCACCTTGGGCATGTCGCTCTTCAAGGTGAAATCGTACGTTTACAAATGAAACGTAAACTGGTTAAAAACGACGACAACCTTAAAACAATCGTTCGTAAAGCCGGCACAAAAGATTTAGAAAAATACGAACTCAGTAGGAACCGCGAAGCAGGAACCATGTTCCGTGCACGTACCATCATTTTAGAGCAAAAACTCGAAATGAAACTGACCGATGTCGAATACCAAGCCGACAATACAAAAGCTACTTTTTACTATTCTGCCGACGAACGTGTCGATTTCAGAGAACTCATTAAATTTCTAGCCACTGATTTTAAAATCAGAGTAGAAATGAAACAAATCAGCTTAAGGCATGAAGCCGCTCGCTTGGGTGGAATCGGATCTTGCGGGCGTGAATTGTGTTGCTCTACCTGGATTTCTGATTTTAAAAATGTTAATACTTCTGCAGCACGTTATCAAAACCTTTCGCTTAATCCATCGAAGTTATCGGGACAATGTGGTCGTTTAAAATGTTGCTTGAACTACGAACTTGAAACCTACCTCGATGCCTTAAAAGGTATTCCAGAAGTTGCCAAACCATTACAAACAGAAAAAGGAAATGCAAACCTTTTGAAAACAGACATCTTTAAAAAACTCATGTGGTTTGCATACGAAGGTGAAGGAGCCAATTGGATTTCTTTACCAGTAGACAGAGTGTATGAAATACTAGAACAAAATAAAGAAAGCAAAAAACCTTTTTCACTTGAACACGATTTAGAAGTAGCAAAAGAACGCAGTATTCTGATCAAAGAAAAAGATGAATTGTCACGCTTTGACGATAAATTTCAAACGTCAAAAAATAAAAGCAAAAATAAAAATAAAAAAAGACCGTCTGACAGTAGTTTCGACAACAGACGTTCTGAAGGCGCCGCTCAAGCTAAGCCTCAAAATCAAAACGCTAATCGCCAACAATCACCACGTCCACAAAACACACCTAAAGCTGAAGGTGAAAGTGTAGACAAACCTACTACGCCTCAAAATACAAATAGACCACAACAAGCGAACAGCAACCGTCAAAACGTTCGCTCTACGCCACCAACACCTGCGCCTAAAAAAGAAATAGAAGGAACTGAAACTCCAACAAATACTGGTAACGTAGAAAACACGAGCAAGCCAAACAAAAAACCAAATAAACGTAGATCAAGCGTAAACAGACCTCCGCACAGGCCAAGCGAAAACAACAATACAAAAGACCCCAATGAAAGCTAGACTGTATATACTTTTCGGATTACTCTTTTTGTTTTCTTGTTCTGAACCGGGTAAAATTGTTCAAGACTATCAATCCATTGACCATGAAATATGGAGTGATAAGCAACGATTAAGTTTTCCATTTGAAATTGTAAACAATAAAAAAGCGCACAATCTTTTTTACATGGTAAGGTATAACAAAGATTACCCTTACTACAATTTATATGTAAAGCGTTTTCTACTTGATTCAACGGGGAAAGAAATTTCGAGCACCTTACAAGGTATGTACCTCTTTGATGAAAAAACAGGTCATCCTAAAGGTAGCGGCTGGGGAAATGATTACGACTACTCTATTCTTTCGGACAGCAACTTTCGTTTTCCATACAATGGAAAATACACCATTGCCATTCAACAATACATGCGTAAAGATACCATAGAAGGAGTCAGTGATTTTGGAATCAGTGTTTCTGAACATGAATAAAGCAGTATTTTTCACTCTTGCTTTTTTTAGCATTGCGCTTCAACATTCCATAGCGCAAGTCAACATTGATTCTATTGCCACCTACTATGCAAGCCCTGAAGGACGCTTGACATACATCCAAAACACCGCCAAGTTAAATGCACTAGACAGCACGTTACAAAAAAAGGATTTTGTAGCCCTGTATTATGGCACTCCGTTTCAACCACATTTTGACATTGACCTAATCGACTCAATCGAAAACAAAATTAAAGAATATAACTTGTTGCAAGAATTCATGTTGGCCTATGAGTTATGCGATTCATTACTGTTACTAAATCCAGTGAGCATTACTGCATACTTCGAAAAAAGTTTTTCGTGTTATGCATTGAAGAGATCAGCTGAAGAAGCTATCAACAATCAGAAGTACCGTATTTTTGCCAAATGTGTTTTGAGATCAGGAAATGGATCGACAGCAGCACCTTTTAAAGTAGTAAGTTATAACGATGCCATCGAAGTCGTAAAATACTTGCAAGTAAAATACAAACAACTCATCCTAATCGACGACACCACAATTGTAGCGGAATTGACAAAAAAATACCAAGGAGAGACCAACCTCTATTTTCAACTTGTCGCTCCTCTCCATGAATAAAAATCCTCTGACAAATCTAACGCAACGCATAGAAAGCTTAGACATCTTAAGAGGATTCATTATTCTACTCATGGCCCTGGATCACACCAGAGATTTTTTTCATGCCGATGCATTTCAATTCGACCCCGAAGACATTCATAAAAGCAATTTACCTCTTTTCTTTACCCGCTTCATCACTCACCTGTGTGCTCCTCTTTTTATTTTGCTTTCTGGAATAGCAATACAACGGTACGAGCAAAATAAAACTCCTAGAGGAGTTTCACATTACCTTTTAAAAAGAGGAGTTTGGTTAATTGTTTTAGAATTAACGATCATACAATTTGCATGGCATTTTTCAGTCGATTTTTATCATGTGTCAGGATTAGTTATATGGGTAATTGGATGGAGTATGATCTACATGGCTGTAATTATATACCTTCCTAAAAAAGTAATTGTTTTCTTTGCTCTTGCACTACTGCTATTACATAACCTATGCGATAGTGTTGAAATAACAGGCGCCGTGTTCTCAAAAGTAATGTGGTCATTTCTGCACGTGAAAGATAAAATTATGATTGGAGATGTGTTTTATGTTCGAATATTATATCCTCTTATTCCAGCACTTGCAATTATGATGCTTGGCTATAGTATGGGTAAGTGGTATACGGAAGCATTTGACAAACAAAAAAGGCAACACTATTTACTGTACAGCGGCATCAGTTTATGTTTACTATTTACACTGTTCAGGATTTTTAATGTATACGGAGATGTGTTATTGTTTGAAACTCAACAAACAACTGCACAAACTATCATGTCCTTTTTAAGCATCACAAAATACCCATTCTCTCTGCATTATTGTTTCATTACCCTAGGCATAGGCTTTATGTTGCTATACCTATTTGAAGTATTAAAAATGCGCTGCCTTAAAATATTGAGCGTATTTGGAAAAGCATCGTTATTTTTCTACATTATTCATTTGTTGTTTTTTCATACCATAGCTGGAATTGCATACCTGATCACCAATCAGATCAGAGGAACTTCAGTTATTGATCCTACTTCTATTGGCCTTAAAAATTACGGTTATTCTCTTTGGACAGTATACCTTATTTGGATGCTAGGTTGCACCGCATTGTATTTCATATGCCAAAAGTATGCCGTATATAAAAACTCAACTAAGAACACGCTCACAACATTAATTTAACGGACACGCATTTTTTAAAACGATAATATGATGACTTTTTTAAGTAAAAACAAACTACTATTCGCCATTACCTTTGGAGGATTGCTCGTATTATTATCGCTGTTTTTTTCTAAATACTTTATCAGCGATAAAAAACACAGCGGCGATAAAGATGTAAAATACATTGCCTACATCGGCAGGTATACCGATATCAAAAACACAACGAAACAAAGTAAACAAGAACAAAACGTTTTTGACTTACTGCACGAATCTGTTTTAAAAGAATATATAGAACGTATCGACCTTCCATACCATGAACTTCAATTGAAGAAATTCGATTGCCGAAAAGACGGAAAAACAAGTGACTCAATTTACAACATCATTGCTCAAGACACTTCAATTGTATTGGTGATTGACAATTCGTGGGGAGCCCAATTTAAAGAATGCAACGAAACGATTAAGAAATTCAACATTCCAGTGATCTCCATTAATGCCGACAAAAACAACAAAGATTACGGAAACAAAGTAGTCTTTACCGGAAGTCACGATCACACACCGCTCGACATGGTTACGTTTCTTAAAGATATCCTCAAAGTCGATCACATAAATTTTATTTCAGAATACGATTACCCGCTTCATGATATCTACATCAAAGAATTGGCAAATAAAGGTATTAGTGTCAACAAACTATTCAGCATAAAGGGTGAAGGATTTAAGACGGAAGACTCACTGAAATTATATACAGACATCAACACGTATTTCACTGAACATGCTACCGACAAAAATACCTGGACGTTGATCAACACGCATACTCACATTGGTAACGACCTTATTAACTACATCGACAACACTCAGAAAAACCTAAACTTAATTGGTCATGCTTACATCGTAAACCCTACACGCATTAAAAAATTCGGAACCAAGTCAGAGAATAAACTTATTATATGCAGTAATCCTACCGATGCTCTTACGAAGCAAATGAATTTAGATATCGATGAATTTAAAGGCAAATACCCTTTGTATTTCGACAACCCTAATCATGCGCTTTTTGTAGAACGATGTTTTGATGCCATTGAAATGGTTCTAAATAAATTTGAGTATGAAGCGGACACTTCCTTTCTTAATAAGAATAGTTTTATCGAATACTTTAAAAGTTTGTCGGGAAAAACGATTGTCGAAATGGATGAATTGTACATATACGACAGTACGCTTATCGTTTTACCTGAACTCTATTTTACTGAATATGAAAACGGAAAATTTCATTCCTATCCTTTACAATTGAATGAGCAAAGACAAGTTATTCCAAATTTATTTTTTGGAATGGAAATCGCCGATATTTATGACATCGACATGAACAGCAATTCCTTTACTTCCGATTTTTACTATTGGGTAAAGCTCGACACCACCAACTTAGAAGCAGAAAAATATGTTATTTTTCAAAACATGAAACAAAATGAAAGTTCGAAAGAATTGATTTTTGAAAAAATAGATGGGAGTACTGTATATAAGCTATACAAAGTATCTGGCATATTTTACGTTAACTATAACTTAGATTCGTACCCGTTCGACAAGCAAGAGATATACATTCGTGCAGAAATCTTAAACCCTTCGGACAAAATTAAAATATCTTTCGATCAAAAAAGTTTTGCCAACGATTCTAAAAAAATAGAATCGTTTAAGATTACAGAATGGGATAAAAATAAATTTTACGTAACGGTCGACAATGAAATCAGTCAAGGCATGCACGGTGACCCTGACATTGACGATGAAAAGCTGAGCGAATTTAAAAATATCTATTTCAGACTTGAAGTGAGTCGCAAGGTATTGAAACCGATGCTCGAAATTATTCTTCCCCTTATACTTATTGGGTTCATTAGTTGTACTCTTTTATTCTTGAAAGACATCTCCTTTGAAAACTTAGGTGAAGTAAGTATTGGTGTATTCATGTCTATCGTCGCCTTTTCAATATCGTTCTCCGCATCGACACCTTCATCCGATAGTTTAACACGTGCAGATATCTTATTCTGGATCACATTCATTATTGTATTAGTCAATTTTGGAATTGTAATCGCACTGAATGCCATATACGAAATAGACGAATTAAAACACATCGACATTAGAAAGACAAGTTATGCAATTTGTTTTCTTTACCTCTTAACGGCAATAGGAATTGTTTTCTTGTAAATTAATTAGCAATTGACTTCAAGAATTTATCTTTATCAAGCCAGTAATTCCTTGCATTAAAAAAATCTAGCTTCCATCCTTTTTGCTCAAACATATTTCTACTGTAGCCGTGCCAGTCTAGCACAGAAGGAGCATAGAAATACCGTTGTTCGTCTGCAAACAAAAGCCTATCCGAATTTTGCTTGTCATGTAAATCAGAAAAATGAGGTGTAGCGAATCGTTCAGGAAATTGATTTTGCATGACAGAAACAAGGCCTGTTGTTGTTTGTTTATGACGCGTCGATACTTCCTTTATGTCGATCGTATGTTCGTATACAAATTGCATGTAGGCCTTCAGTAATTGCACACCGTTGTTTTTATGATGATCTACGTGTAGGTCATCTGGTAAAATACTCGACACCACAACTACTTTTTCACGCGCTCTTGTAATGGCAACATTCAGTCTGTTCTCTCCTCCGTCTTGACTTAAACTTCCAAATTGACTCATCATTTTACCCGCCGAGTTTTTAGCATAGGCTACAGAAAAAATAATAATGTCACGTTCGTCACCTTGAACATTCTCAATGTTTTTAACCATCAAGTCGGCCGGAATTTCAATCTTAGATTCTTCTAATAACTCACGAATTAAAAACGACTGCTGGTAATTAAACGTAATGACGCCTATAGATTTTCCTGAATGAGTCTGTATAAAAGACTTTACAAGCTCAACCACCTTTTCTGCTTCGATGCGATTAGTATTGTTCTCCCAAAGCCCATTAACCTTTTCATAATGCAATACCTGTGCATGAGCAAAGGCGATATCAGGAATAACGCGCAATTCGGAATTGTAAAAATGTTCATTCGAAAAGCGAATCAAGTGTTCTGATTTGCTCCTGTAATGTCCTTTCAGCATTTGAGAAGGAAGGTAACGGTTAGAAAAATCTAACAACGATTCAACTTCACTGTCTATGTCTTCTTCCTCATCTTCCGATCGATAGCGAACGCGGTACAAATCATTTGGCTTTAATTGTTTACTATCTCCAATAACCACGACTTGTTTCCCTCTAAACAACGTAGGGAATGCTTTCTCAACAAAACACTGCGAAGCTTCATCGAAGATTACCAAATCGAAAATACCGTGCAACGGGAACACCATGGAAGCTGTTTCTGGAGACACCAACCAACAAGGCAATAAGGTCAACACCTCTTCTTCGTGCGTCGCTAAAATTTTACGAAGCGGCCACACATTTCTTTTTTTAGAAACTTGGTAATTTAAATCACGGTAAGTCACCTGACGATTCAGGCGATTATACGTAATATCTGTATATACCCACTCCCGTAATTTTATTTTTAAAAATTCTAATGAAATAGAATAACGTCGTTTAATTAAAGTTTTTAGTTCTTCTTCTTTAAAATGCCACTCAGGCGTAGAAACTGTTTTTAAAATCGGAGCAACCCTTTCTTTTTCTTCAATCCAGCACTGCATAATGGATTGCTTCCATGTTGCTATAACGTGTAGTTTATCTATTGTAGTCGCATGTTGAATTGACTTTTCAAAAGACCTCCAGAGCATGGGATCTAAATTTGTTTTTAACTGCGTAAAGCCTAGCCAAAAATCAAACTTGTTTTCTGTAAAACTCAACCACGAATTTCGATACGTTTCTTTTTCAAACAATTCATCTACCGCAGTCGGCGTCCAATAATCAAAATAAGAATTTAAAATAGCAGCTCTAGATTGAACAGTATGAATTAATAAATTTAAGCGTTCTTTAAACTCATCATGACTTGTCCATAAACGAGACAAGGCAGGTATTTCAAACAAGGCTTCTTTTTCAAGCAACACCTGTTTCCACGTTGCAATATTTTTAAAATAATTCTCTTTACTAAATTCTGCTTTTGAATCGATGAAAGAAAAATTAGACCACTCGCTTTGAAGCATTCTTAAAGTAAGAATAGCTTGTAGTTTTTTTATCGCATCATCAAATCCTTCTCCATTCCACTTGACTTGTTGCGCATCAGACCACTCTGACAAAGAAGCGTGTTTTAGTTTACGAACGAGTTTAAACCAATTGCGCTGCACAAAACTTTTTTTACTGTTTTCCAATACTACAATCCAATATTTCGACTGCACTACAGATGGAATATTTTCGACCGTGTAAATACAATCAAACGATTCTTTTACTTGCTTAACCCATTGCAAAAAAACGTGCTCGTTAAAATCAACAAGCCTGCTGTAGGTAATATTGTGAATATAGATAAGCGAAGTCTCTTTCCATTTAGCAATGTTCGCTGACCAATCTTTCGCATACGAAATTGGAATGAGCGACAAATAAGGCTCTTCCTTTTCCCACACTTGTATTTGATCTTTGCATGCAGGTATTTTATTCAGTAAAGTAAGTAATGAATCTTTATCGTCTCCTCCCAAATAAAAGTGAGCGTTTATACTTTTTAACAATTCGAAATCAGATTGTAAAGCTGTGAAGTAAAACAAATAATGTTCTAAGTCGTGCGCCTTTAGATCAAGTTCGTTTAGCATAACAGCTCTAAACTCATTTGTTAAATCGACACGATCAGCATTGCGATTGGCTTCTAAATACAAGGCATGTGCCGTATCTCCTCCAATCGACAAGTCGTACAAAGCTTCTTTGTACTTCGTAAAAAACAACTGTAACCGTGAAATAGCCGTTTGAATACGTGAAAATTCTTTTTCAAGAATAATCGTATCAGGATGTATGTTTTTTTGTTTGTACTCATCCGCACAGGAAATTTGATCGGAGAGCTTGGTGTATATTGTTTTTTTATCTGCAACGGCATCATGTACTAACGATACAAACGTCGACAACTCAAGCTGGTCTAATCGATCGTAAATAACATCGAGTGCTGCTTTTTTCTGACAGACCACGAGTACTTTTTTACCTTTCCCTAAAAACTGCGCCACCAAATTACAAATCAGTTGCGTCTTACCACTTCCTGGAGGTCCTTGTACCACTAATGATTGACCATCTACTACTTTTGTAATGATATTTTCTTGTGACCCATCAATGGCTAAAGGCGTAAATTGTAATGAAGTCGTTAGATTCGTAAAGTCAGGACTTATAAACGTAGACAAGGATTGCTCAACCGTTTTTTCTTCGGTTATTTTTTTCAAGACATCATAATCGGAATGGATATATGATGTCGATTGAGGAAACAGTCCCATAACCGCATGCGGAACTAATTGATAATTTCCAGGAGTATAACGAGTCGTTAACTCTTCTTTCGTGCAGGGTAAAAAATACGTTAAATTAGTAGCTAGAAAATCCCGACTAAAAGAAGGAGTCAAACCCTTTTCTTTTAATTGATTCATTAATGCTATTCTAAAATCTTGATCTACGAGGTCTTCAATAGCAGTAACAGGTTGTTCGAGCCACTCTTTGTCAAATTGATATTCTTCATACAGAGACAAAGACAAAAAAAGAGACCTGTTCCAAAAGGGTTCTGCGCCTATCGTTTTCTCTAAAAAAACTTCTCTGCCAACAATCTTTAACGTATAAGGAAAAAAGATTAAAGGAGCACGAAGCGGCATTCCATTTTTCAATACTCCTTCTACAAAAGGCCACCCTACATAAAAATCGGCACTGCCTGTTTCCTCTAAAATTAACTGATGCGTACGAAGCATTCTTTTCGCTTCATTCAATACTAAATCAATCTCGTCGCCTTTGAGATGCTGTACATCGGCAATTTTAACCAATGATTTCCCAGAGGTCAACTGCTTTACAATCTCTAAACCCGCATAAGCAGACTTGAAATCCCAGCTCATTACATCCGAATATTTCCCTTTGAAAGTCTTAGGCAAAAAGACCGATCTATTAGATGCCGATAGGTCTAATAAGCGGTTACGAAATATAGTAAGCAGTGCTTTCAATCGGTAGCTTTATAAACAAATATAAGCATTGCTTAGGAAAGGAGAAGGATGTGTTGCCTTAATAAAAAAAAATCTTCATATTACTCATCCAAATTAAGCCATGGCCATAGAACAACCGATCGTTAGTATATGTATTCCTGTAAAGGATTTTGATGTAAACCCGTTGGTTTTGGCCTTACTTAACGAAATACGTATTGAAAATCTAAAGGCTGAAATTTTAATCGTCGAAGATGGCTCTTCTCTAGCAGCATGTGCTATAAATAAAAACATCACCCTTGAAAAAGAAGTTCGGCTATATACCTTTCCTGAAAACAAAGGTCGCTCTACCGCCAGAAACTACCTGGCTAAAATGTCTCACGGAACCTATTTAATTTTTATCGATGCCGATTCTATTCCTATTCACCCTCGTTTTATTTCACACTATTTAGCAAACATACAAGCCAATACCATTTTATGTGGAGGAAGACATTACAGCCCTTTGTATAAAACTAAAAATTCTCAACTTCATTGGAAGTACGGCACAAAACGTGAGGTGAGGCATGCCTCCGGAGACGATCGAACTCGTTTTTATTCTAACAATTTCCTTGTTGAAAAATCTACTTTTGAAACGATACGTTTCGACGAATCGATTGTCCTTTACGGACATGAAGATACGCTCTTTGGATACGTAGCGAAGACAAAGGGTGTACAAAGTCTTGCAATAGAAAATGCAGTCATACACACCAGTATAGAAACCAACGAAGTTTTCCTGTCTAAAATTGAAGAGAGTGTTTTTTCATTAAAACAAATTATTCAACAACAAGATCTCTATTCTGAATGTTTGAGGTATGAATTTACACTTTGGAATACGTACGAAAAACTAAGCACTTTTCGATTACTGTGGATTATAAGAGGCTTATCTTTTTTTAAAAAACCGATGCGTTATTCCTTGGTTCATTTTTCGGGACCGCTTGTGGTTTTGGATTTTTACAAACTGGTCTTGCTTGATAATGCTTTAAAAAAGCAGTAGTATTATTTTCAAGAAAAGTTTCCAGCAACCTTTCTTCGCTCTGTTTCTCTTTCTCCCTTAATACTTATCCAATCCAGAAACAAACACCTTAATTTTTCCTTTCGCGTTTACCAGCGCTACCAGACCGTCTTTCGTGAGTATAATATCAACGGGCTTTAACTCCTCTAACGTTCCTTCCGCCAAAAAATTTGGCGTCAGTTGTTTATGCTTTAAGGATTCTTTCATTTGCAAAGAAGCATTGTCGAGGTACTCTCCAATATAATAGGAAAAATAAGGAGACATCTTTTTAACCATGACATCATGCGCCAACCAATTGGCAGATTTATGTAATTTATTTTTTGTATCTAAATCAAAATCCAATTTCGAAAAAACAACTTTTCGAGAAAGCGAATCATATACAGGGTAGCCTTTCAAATACACTCTACCCGTAATGTCGCCAGACAATAAAACGGAAATCACCATTTGATCTTCGTCGCCATAGAAATCTACCTCGTTGATCGTGATTTTTTTCTTACCCTCATTAAATGTATACACCTGACCAACCATGTGTTTTGAGGCCATTTCTGTAATCTGTTCGTAATTTATTTGAATTCCCAATTGCAAATTATAAGAACCATCTTTCGCAGGTTGAATTTTATAAGTAGGCAAATTTGTCTTTACTGAAACAGGCTTCTTTCCTATCGTAGTTTCTGTTATCGCCTTCAATCCAACAGTTAAAGACAATTGTTTACTATCCGATGTAATGGGTGAAACAAAAACATCCTTCGGAGTTATACTCAACCATGACGGAGGCTCGGTAGATAAACTAACCGGTTCGTGCATATAGTTCCAAGCGGCTTCTATGTATGCACGAGTGTTTAAATTTTTTCTTATTTCTGCATCGATAAGCCTGGCAATAGTCTCTTGCTCTGCATTTATAATTTTATTGGCAACTATTTTAAATGGAATATTTAAAAGTGCAATCGAAAATTTCGGTTGATTCATCCATTCGTAAGAAACAAAACGTGTTTGCGGATTGATATTCCAAAAGGGATCAAGCTCAACTTTAGTACTAAACGTCATGGCTAAAGAACCCTTTACTTCTTCAACATCTCCCAATGAAAAACCTAAAACGTTTGCCTCCATACTTCCTTTCAACCATATATCTAGTGGCACTCTAAATTGCACTTCATTGCCTTTTATAGATAAGGTGATAGGACTATGCTTGCTGACTTTAACCATAAAGTTATCGTCGTCTATATTCTTGTCTTCATACAAAACCCCTTCGGTATGTTTGTTGATAAGGGATTGCATTTCTTGAATGGAAAAATGTAAAGGCATAGAAAAAAAAGACTCCTGAGGAATATAACGAACTTGTTCGTATTTTTCCTCAGGAGCTACCGTTTGTATAGCAGTGCGACAAGATGCAAACGAAAGCATAGCGCACACTGCAAGCAAACGAAAATAAGTATACATCTTAATGTAAGTCAATTTCAAATTGAACCAACTCAACAAAATCGTGAACACGCTCCTCAATATGTTCTTCTGAAAGTTCTAATAACCTTTCTGTTCCAAATTTTTCGACACAAAACGATGCCATCGCGGAGCCATAGATCAAAGCTCTCTTCATGTTTTCAAATGTAATGTCATCTGTTTTGGCAAGGTATCCTATAAAGCCACCTGCAAATGTATCGCCTGCTCCAGTTGGATCAAACACATCTTCTAATGGCAATGCTGGTGCGAAAAATACTTGTTCGTTGTTGAACAACATGGCTCCGTGTTCTCCTTTTTTAACGATCAAATACTTAGGCCCCATCGCTAATATTTTCTTCGCTGCTTTCACCAAAGAATATTCACCCGACAACTGGCGTGCTTCTTCGTCGTTGATCGAAAGCACATCGACCATGGATATTGTTTTTTTCAACTCATCCATAGCGATTTCCATCCAAAAATTCATGGTGTCCATCACGATCAATTTTGGGCGTTTCGTTAAACGATCAATAACACTTGCCTGAACTTGTGGAGACAAATTACCAAGCATTAAATACTCAGCACCTTGGTATTCTTCTGGAATGATAGGATCGAAATCACCTAACACATTCAACTCTGTAACCAAGGTGTCACGCGTGTTCATGTCGTTGTGGTATTTTCCTGACCAGAAAAATGTTTTTTGATCTTTTTTAATTTGCAACCCTGCTGTATCTACACCATGACTTACCAATAAATCGATATCTTTTTGAGGAAAATCTCCTCCTACAACCGCTACTAAATTTATTGACTTCTTGAAATACGAAGCTGAAAGGCTGATGTACGTAGCCGCACCTCCTACTATTTTATCTGTCTTACCAAAAGGGGTTTCTATCGCATCAAAAGCAACTGAACCGACAACTAATAAACTCATACTCTATCGTGATTTGTTTTATAAAACTGTTATATTGAAAGACAAAAATACAGATTATTGACTTGAAGACTCATATGTTAAAGAAGATTTATTTTTCAAGCCCTTTTGTAGTTAGCGTCCTTTGTTCAATAGCCCTATTTACGGGTCAAATTAGCGATGTTAAAGGCCAAGGATGTAGCGATGCAGGCTTTTGTACGATGGGAGCGATGAGGCCCAATCAGCATTACAGTTCGGCAACGAATTTAAAATTAAGAAGCCTAGATTTATCGCAGTACATCGGGTTTACCAAATTTGGGGATCTTATCCTCAATTATTCGCTCGATGTGAATGTTTCGATTGGCAATAAAAACACCTTTCAAGTGAAGTTACCTTACCAACTTGTAAACAGCAGCCTTGGAAATACGAATGGCACAGGCGATGTATCGCTCAGTTTTAGTCGCAACCTCGTCGCCAAACGAAACTATCAAATCAATGCTTCGGCAGGAACAAAAATACCGACTATGGATCCCAATTTAAAAGCAAGCGACGGAAGACCACTACCGATGTATTACCAAACAAGCTTGGGCACCTACGACATTATTGCGGGAGCTTCCTTCATTACCCGAAACTGGCTCATAGCAACGGGTTACCAGCAAGCCCTCAATCAAATTGGAAACGAATTTACATGGGCTGCTTGGAAAAGTTCTCCTCAAACGAGCACAGCAAATGAATACCCTGTTTCAAAAGATTTACGCAGAGGATCAGATGTGATGTTGAGAGTCGAACGAAATTTCAGGTCCTCTAAATTTAATGTATATGTTGGGCTATTAAGTATTTATCGCATTACAAAAGATCAAGTTTTTTCTGCCAAGACCAAACAAGTTGAAGCTGTAGATGGCACAACAGGCTTAGCACTAACAGCGTTGATGGGTGGAGGATATAACATCAATACCAAAATTAGCATAAAAGCGATGGTGGGCATAAAACTTACCAATCGCAAAATAAACCCCGATGGACTTTCAAGAGAATGGGTGCAAACACTTGGTATGGAATATAAATTTTAAAGATGCAACAGATGAAAAACACACTATACCTTGTAGTACTTTTATGCTTGAATACCATTGTCAGCTATGGCCAATCGTTTGAAAATATACTCCATCAAGCAGACTCATTGTTTTGGGCTGGGGAGTATAAAAAAAGCGAAGCACTTTACACGCAAGCCACTCAGCTCACTTCTCAAAACAACATTGTTCCCTATTATTTGTGCATTCAAAAGAAAGCGGAATGCCTAGTAAGAGAAGGCTTGTTTGACGCATCTGAAAAAGAAATCAATAACGCATTAACGACTTGCCCTGCGAGTTCATTCAAAAGTAAAGTCGGACTGTTAAATGTATTGGGCTTATCTAAAATAGGAAAAGGAGAATACGACAAAGCTGAATCAATTTTAAACGAAGCGGTTCAAATTGCTCTTGCCAATAACCTTTCAGAAGAATTAAGTGATGGCTACAACAACACGAGTGTACTATATTTTACCACTGGCAACACTGAAAAGGCATTGAGCTATGCGCTGAATTCATTAGAACTGCGTCAAAAAAACTTGCAACCCAACGCGCCTATTATTGCAGGTTCGTATATGAACTTAGGGCTGCTTTACCAACACAGCAATCCAGAGCAAGCCATTATTTATTACGATAAAGCGATTGCAATTTATACGCATTCATTTCAAAGTAACCATCCATTAATAGCGAGCGCCTACATTAACAAAGGAATTGTTTATGAAAATGAAAAAACATACAACACTGCGTTAGAGCAATACGAAAAAGCAGCACGCATTATAGAAGCTTCAGTAGGTTTAAACCACATCAATTACGCTTTTGCACTGTCTCATATTGGTAAAGTATATTTAGAAAAAAACAATCCGACAGAAGCCGAAGCCTACGAAAAAAAGGCACTAAGCATCATGCTTTCCAACTTCGGCAAGAAACATCCCGAAGTAGCAGAGTGTTATAATGAATTGGCGAACATCAAACTTGCGCAGCATCGGTATAAAGAAGCCCTATCCTACTACCAACAGTCGCTCATTAGCAATGCTCTTTTGTTTAACAATACCGCTATTTCTTCGAATCCAAATACTAGCGATTACATCCATGCAGATTTAATGCTGAATACGTTTATACTGAAAGCGCAAGCATTAGAAGACATTCATACCAACAAAAATTTAAAGCTCAAAGACCTTACGTTTGCATTAAACACCTTGCGCAGTGCCGATACCTTATCTGAAACTATTCGCCATCGCAGAACCAACAAAAAAGACAAAGTAGAGTTAGGGAAAATTACGAACGACATCTATGAACATTCGGTTCACCTTTGTTTAATGCTATCGGAATTAACGCTTAAGAAAAAACACTACCTAGCACAAGCGTTTGCTTTTTCAGAAAAAAACAAAGCAGCTGTTCTTCTTGAAGCCATTTCAGAAGCAAATGCAAAATCATTTTCTGGACTTCCCGACTCGCTTCTTGTAAAAGAAAGCACCTTAAAAAATGAGATCGCTTACGATGAATTAATGTTAAGCAAATCTGACAATGAAGCGGACAAGAAAAAATGGGGCTCGCTCATGCTTTCATCAACGAGAGATTATGAAAGTTTTATAAAAAAACTAGAGCAAAATTTTCCAACATATTACCAATTAAAATATCCTAAAAACTCCCTAACACTTAAAATGGTCCAGTCTTCCATGGACAAAGAAACGACCTTAATGCATTATTTTATTTCGGACAAATATGCTGAAGTGACCTTGTTTCTTGTGCAGCAAAAAAAGATAAAAGTAATTAGAAAAGACAAACTCGAATCGCTCGACAAAGACCTTGTCGGCTGGAGAAACACCATACGTTATAAAATAGAAGACAAATACATTGAACTTGGAAATATTTTAAGCAAACAGCTTTTCCCTAATCGCTTCCCTAAAACAAAACATGTCGTAATAATACCCGATGGCAGATTAAGCTCTACACCCATTGAAGCCTTGTTTTCAAGCACTGCACAAAAAGACAAAGCGTTACCCATTGTACTTAAGAAAGCGGCTGTTTCCTATAATTACTCTACCTCACTGTATTTAGAAAGTCTGAAAAAAAGTAAAACGATTTGCGACAAAGGAAATGTTTTACTTTGCGCTCCCGTTACATTTCAAGGCAAAATGTCGGACTTGCCAGGAACGGAACAAGAAGTAAAAGAACTTGGAACTTCGTTTACCAATAAAGGATTTAATGTAACATCACAAATCGGAAACAATGCCAGCGAAGGCAATATAAAAGCGAATACCACGTCTTCGTGGACGTACATACATTTTGCTACACACGGACTCGTAAACGAAAACGAGCCCGACTTGTCGAAAGTTTTTCTTAAGTCGAGTCAAAACGAAGATGGTGATTTATACTCAGGAGAAATTTACAACCTCCATTTAAATGCAGAACTCGTTACGCTCTCTGCATGTCAAACAGGTTTAGGAAAGGTCACAAAAGGAGAAGGCTTAATTGGTTTGTCTCGAGCCTTAATATACGCAGGAGCCAACAACATCATTGTTTCGTTGTGGAGTGTTTCTGATGAGGCAACGGTAAAACTCATGAACGCATTGTATACCAATATCCTCAACACCACGCAATGCGTTAACTATGCGGAAGCGTTGCAAAAAGCAAAACTAACTTTGATCAACGATAAAAATTTAAGCGAGCCAATTTATTGGGCTCCGTTTATTTTGATTGGGCATTAGGAATACTTAATGTTCGCCCAACGCTGGCGCAAGCTTATAGCTTGTGTCTATTACATGTAGAGCTTTTAGCTCGGGGTTTTAAGGTTTATGTAAAGATTAAAAAGTATCTCTATAATAAAACTTGCATAATGAGTGTTGTGCAAAATATATACCCCGAGCTAAAAGCTCTATGAATAAAAGACACAAGAGATACTCTTGCCAGCGGAGGAAAAGCTACAGCTTGCACCTACGAATAAAAGCAGTATATTAAAGAATCTCAATTTTTAAATATCCCAACCCACAAATAACAATTAGGCATAATCACTATGAGAAAAATTATCTTACTTAGCATCCTTTATATTAGTACAACATCTTTTCTTTTCGCACAAACCATAGAAACCGGTTCAGAAAATCCGTACAAAAACACGATGCGTACAAAAGGAAAAATCATCAAGGTTTCAAAAGAAGGATTTTGGGTACTTATGATGGACGACATAAGCGCCCTTACCTTAATGAATAATAAGTACTCCATTGAACGGTACGATGCAAAAATGAATTTACTAAGTACTACGAAACTAGAATGTCCAATAATTAACATGAAGGAATATGATATGGATTATCTAATTACTTCTGGTGATGACATCCTTTTACTTACTTCCTATGAAGATAAGATTACATTTAAAACATCACTTAAACTTTTTAAAATTAACAAAGAAGGTTCCATTGAAAAAACGCCAGTAACAGAATGGACTACCGACGGAATAAAGTATGACAAATTTGTGGTGTACTCCCCTGACAGCAGTAAGTTCGCTGTAATGCTTTCTATTATAAGAAGCCGCGATGATAAAATTTTATCAATGCCACTTTTAGATATAAATAAAAAATCCTTTCGGGCTTCTAATTTTATAAATTATTGGGTGTTTGAAAAAGAAAAGGAAGTATATAGTAAAACAAATATTGAAATCAACCATAATGATTTACAATTTATGCCTACACAATTCTTCTTAAGCACTAAAAATGATTTATTAATCACGACTGAATATGAATCAACTAAAACAAATGAAAATAAAAACATTAGATACAAATGTGCTTTATGGAAGGCAAATGCAACTACCGATGAAGTGCAAAAAATAACATTGTCTCCACTGGATGCTTATTATTTTAACTGGAATATTTCTTGGGCAAACAATAATTCAACATTAGACATTTTCGGCACCTATAATTTAATCGATTCAAAAGACACTCAAGGAATTTTCTTTATCGGTGTTGATCTTGAAAAATTTTCAACAGTTGAAACATTTAAAACAATACTTCCAGAGGAAATTTTCACTAAAGTAAGCTATTCGTTGGCATCCAAAAAAACACTTTTAAGCTTTTACCTAAATCAAGTATACAATCTGAAAAGTGATACTAAAATATTGGTTTTAGAATATAATAATTCATCAGCCGTTGTAAACAGAACGTATTATGATCCTAATTCAGGCTCTGGAAGCAGCTTTAGTTCTACAAATAATCAAACTAGATATGGAGATATAGCCTTTATTGCTATAGACAATGAGGGTAAAATAAAATGGGTGGAGGTTATTAAAAAAGAAACATTTAGTTATGGTTGTCGATATCCTGAATCAAAAGACCAGCGATATTTTAAAGAGTATTTGAACTTCTCTTGTTCAGATGTAGATTACATCAATTCATACATTCCTACATTCAACGAAAATTCCGTTTCTGTATTCTTTCATGATGGCTACAAGAGTAAAGATTACATCAAAAGAGAATTTGCGCCATCCCTCGACAAACAGTCACTCCCCAAAACCCTTTTTGTTAAATGTACTTTTAATGAAAATGGTTTTGTAGAGTCTAAAGTAATTTTAGACCAAAGTACTTCCGAAAATTTATGGAGAACTTCAATGTACAATCAATCAGCTGATGGATTATTAATTTACACTGAAAGTAAAAAAAGTTTTAAATGGATTAAGGTTAGATAAGTATCTTACTCCAAGACCTGACTTCCTCGCGGTATCACTTGCTTGTGATGTATCATGGCAAAGATTTACGTTAATGTTTAGCCTCGGTTGGCACTCTACACCGATGGCGCAAGCTTATAGCTTGTGTCTGTTAAATGTAGAGCTTATAGCTCGGGGATTGAAGGCTTAAGAAAAAATTAAAAAGTATTCGTATAATAAAACTTGCATAATGAGTATTGTGCAAAACATATACTCCGAGCTAAAAGCTCTATGAATAAAAGACACAAGAGATACTCTTGCGCCAGCAAAGGCCATCAAAGTCATTTCAGTATGTTTACCCAACCTTCTAAATTATTTTTTACACCATTAATATCAGTATAATAGACAATCCAATAGTATATACCATCACTAACATATTCCCCATCCCACTCAATTAAAGGATTATCGGTTTCATAAATTTCAGTGCCCCATCTATTGTAAATAATAGTATTCATTGAAACAATTCCTTTACTTATGATCGGAACAAATAAATCATTAAGACCATCATTATTAGGGGTGATAAGATTCGGCATCTCGAGAGTTATTTCACTTTGAGGATCATCTTTAATTTTCGGATTAAGTATTAATGAAACTTCATCAATAAAATAATAGGCAGAAGGGTATACAGTAGAGTTAAATTGCTCGGTGATAGTATTAGCATCGTTCATGAAATTCCCGATAGCAAAATGCACATACGGGGCAGTTGCAATAAATGTATAAGAAATCTTAATCCAATTGTTAGAATAGATCATTGTTCTCGAACTTAATAGAGGCGTATAACCCAATGGTGTACTGAGGATTTGATTAATAGGATCGACAGAGAAATCGACTTGAACATTTTGTATCCCCGTCCCTCCATACATTCCAGGGATACCGTTTGAAATATAAAAAGAAAAAGTATAACTGCGTCCTACAGTTAAAGGTGTTGCTAAACTCTGTGAGATATACTCCCTAAAGTCGTTTGAGATACGATGCCACATAGCCAAACCCATTAAAGCATTGCCCTGATAGGGACTTATGGTTCCGAACACCGAATTAGGCAATTGAACCATCCCGCTGCCATTCAAATGCAAGTAATCAGGAGAAGCGGTAGGTGAATTTGCATTAGACCAATTATAAGCAAGCGACCACTGTGCAACAGTAGAAGGCAAACTAGAATAGTTTTCAAAGCCAGGGTTTTGTACTAAATTCTGGCCAGCCCCGATAAGTGAATAGGTTGCTAAAATTATGTTAAATATTATTTTTTTCATCATTAAATATGAAATAGATATCCTATTAAATGTAGTCATTTAATTTAATTATCACCACGATGGCACAAGCTTATAGCTTATGCCAGTGATGTATTATTATGATATCCAAGGCAATATTATTCCAAGAAATATAAGTGTAGGGATCAAGTTTAAACATGTTGTCTCGTCCTGAAATAGGTTTACACTAAAAGTAAACAAAATGGGACAAAAACACAGAGAAGAACAAGCCATTGTATTTGTACAAAAATGCAGCTAC
>JAYTLG010000176.1:0-8601 GCA_043729555.1 Cytophaga sp. | reverse complement strand
AAGTATGTAATTATCGGTCACAGCGAAAGAAGAGAATATTTTGGTGAAACAAACCAACAATTAGCAGATAAAGTGAACATCGCATTAGCAAATGGTTTAACACCGTTGTTCTGTTGTGGTGAAACATTGGCACAAAGAGAAGCTGGTATTCACATCTCTTTTGTAAACCAACAATTGACAGAAAGCTTATTCCATTTGTCTACGGAAGATTTCAAAAAAGTAGTGATTGCATACGAACCAATCTGGGCTATCGGTACAGGTGTTACAGCATCTGACGAACAAGCACAAGAAATGCATGCAAAAATTCGTGAGCATTTAGCATCTAAATACGCTGCTGCAGCTGAAGATACAAGCATCTTGTATGGTGGTAGCATGAAGCCTGACAACGCGAAAGGTTTGTTAGCATGTAAAGATATTGATGGTGGTTTGATTGGTGGTGCTTCGTTAAAATCACGTGATTTTATCGATATCGCTAAATCTTACTAACTAAAGTTTTGACTATATTTTCTTCAATGAAAGCACCAGTCAGAGACTGGCGCTAGGGAAGGAAAGAGTTGAGAATACATTTAATACATTATTTACACTAATATTTACTAGCCCCGCTAATTAGCGGGGCTATGTTTTCTTATGGAGCAATATATAAAAGTTGACATTGCCGTTGGCGAAGTAGATCAGGACCGTGTAATGGCCGAGTTATTGACACTTGGTTTTGATTCATTTGCAGAACATGCAACGCTGTTGGAAGCTTATGTAGAAAAGGGTGCCTTTGTTGAAGCCGACTTAAAAGAAGTGCTTCAGGAAATTGACCCTGCCTATACGTATACGTTTGCTGACATGCCCAATATCAATTGGAACGAAGAATGGGAAAAGAATTTTGAACCACTCGTGATAGCTAATCAATGTTATGTACGTGCTTCGTTTCACCCCGATCGTCCCGAGTTTAAGTATGAGGTTGTGATTAACCCGAAAATGTCCTTCGGTACTGGGCATCACGCTACTACGTCCTTGATGCTTGAATATGAGCTAGAAACAGACTTGACTGATAAGGTTATGATTGATGCTGGCTGTGGAACGGGTATTCTCAGCATTTTAGCTCAAAAAAAAGGTGCAAAGAAAATATATGCTTTCGATATTGAGGATTGGGCTTTTGAAAATTTGATTGAAAATTGTAATTTGAACGGATGTAATAGGATAGAAACTGGACAAGGTACTATTACAGAGATTATTTCTGAAGATATTCAAGTTGAAATCTTATTGGCAAACATCAACAAAAATGTATTGTTGGCCGAAATGGATGAATACAACAAACGACTTATCAATAACGGACTGCTTTTTTTGAGTGGTTTTTATGAAGAAGACATTCAAGATATTTTAACACGTGCTGAACAAGCAGGTTTTAAAAAGGAGAGCTTTAAAGTAAAAGATCGTTGGGTGTCGATGAAGTTGATTAAAATTAAATAACGCCTATTCCTAACTTTGTCAAGTTATTAAGAAAGCTTTAAATGCGCTGCAATTTCACACAACCACGGCAAAATAGGCTGTTAGATGATACTAATTAATTACGACAAAACTCTAATTTGACAAAGTAGGATTAATTATAATAATATAATAAGCATAACTAACATTACTTAGATTTTGAGCATGCAAAAAATCAGAACATACTTCCTATTATTTTTCATTTCGTCTTGTACAAGTGTTGCCGTTTTTGGTCAACAAAAATTTTCTGGTGATGCAGCTGCATATCCATCAGAAGTTGCAACGATGATGGATGTTACCAAAAACCAAGAGTGTATTGATGCTGGTTCGGCCTTGGGCGGTGCTTGGGGTTCATTTAGTGCAATTCAACAAAAAGCAGTTGTTGAGCTTTCTCAAAAGTTGGTTAAAAGTAAAAAGTTACGTGCAAGTCCGCATTTTAGAGATTTCTACTTAACACTTACCGGATTGCAAGGTAGAGGAATGGGCGGAAACCAATTGGATACGTTTTTGATTATTACCGATAAACTTATTGAGACCTTGCAAGGGGCTCAAATGGAAACATTTTTTAAAACAACGCGCTTGATTACAAACGAAGGTTTTTTATATCAGTCAAGTTATAATACCTTAAAAGTTGAAGGCGGCTCTTTTGGCTTTAGTATTAAAAGTGTAGCACAAGGATCGATAATGCCTGATGAAATACCGGTTGATACGGTAGACCATTTTGAAGATTGGGATAATTTTGATCAAAACGAAGATACTTGGAGTACGCTCGAAGAAGAGCCTGTGCAAGAAGAACAAATAATGGATGTTGGATATTCGCCACCACCACAGCCCAATATTGATGGCCCAATCATTGTTCTTACGGGAGTAACCTTGGTGATAACAACTGCAGTGGATACGGTGCAAATAAAAAATACATCGGGTTCGGTATCGCTAACAACAGGTTTATTTGTTGGCAATGGTGGTACGTTTGATTGGTCGAGTGTTGGCTTGTCGGATGTTTACTGCGATTTAGGAGGCTATAATTTCCCGATTAAAGGTTATAAAATTGTATCAGAAGGTTCACGTTTGCATTACCCCTCTCAAACAGATTCCATTCCTATTGGTGTGTTTGAATACAACAGTGTAAAGGCACGTAGTTATGCTGATAAAAACTACCCACGTTTTAAATCTTTTTATAGCAACATACCTGTAAAAGGCTTAGATAAAAACATCGAATACCATGGTGGGTTTTCTATGTCCGGAAAAAGAATTTACAGTTCATCCATAGATGAAGGCTTTTCGGAAATAAAAATATTGAAAGACAATCAAGTAAAAATCAAAGCGGTTTCAAATCGTTTTCAATTGGGCGATTCGCTTATTACAAGTGATTATACAAAGTTGGTTATTTATCAAGGCGAAGATTCAATCTATCACCCAGGTACTATTTTAAAGTATAATAAAAACCGTGAATTGTTGCGTGTGACCAAAACGAATGGCTACAGAATGGCTCCGTTTATTGACTCGTATCACAAACTTGAAATTACGGCAGATGCTTTAATATGGGATTTGAATTCAGATAAAATCGCCTTCAACATTATCAATGGTCGTACCGAAGTTCCAGCGGAATTCGAATCACAAAACTTTTATGAATTAGAAAAGTATGCGCACCTAAAAGGCTTATACCAATTCCATCCCCTACAAATGGTTGTTGGTTATTCAGATAAAATTAAATCGAAAGAATTTTCGGTAATAGATCTTGCTGAGTATTCAAAAATTTCCCAAGCAACCTTACGCGGATCGATGGTGCAATTGATGAAGTTGGGTTTCATTGATTATAATACCAAGAGCGGACAAATAATCGTAAAAGACAAAGCGGTGCATTATGTGATGTCTAGCAGAAATAAAAAAGACTACGATAATATTAACTTCGTATCCTTAACACCATCTGGCGCCAATGCAGAATTAGATTTAACAACAAAGTCACTCATGGTTCATGGTGTAAAGAAAGTATTTATTAGTGATTCGCTTTCGGTATTTTTTGAACCAGATAGTGGGACCATTGAAATTTTAAAAAATAGAGATTTTAAATTTAATGGTAAAATCAACACGTCTAATTTTCAGTTTATCGGTACCGAATTTGAATTTAATTACGACAGTTTTTATGTTGTACTAACAAACATCAATGCGATTAAATTGGCTGTATCTGAGGATACATCGGATGCTGCCAAATCTGGCAAGGCAAAGGTTTTGGGAAATGAATTAAGATACTCGTCTGGTATTTTGTACATCAACAAACCCAACAACAAATCTGCTCGAAAGAAATTTGAGCAGTACCCTATATTCAACGCGTCAACGGGCGCAAGTGTATTCTTTA
The DNA here is from genome assembly GCA_043729555.1 of Cytophaga sp. Lineage (GTDB taxonomy): Bacteria > Bacteroidota > Bacteroidia > Cytophagales > Cytophagaceae > Cytophaga. The sequence continues at coordinate 4,769 of JAYTLG010000176.1, read as the reverse complement.
ATAAAAATGATATAGCAGAAGGCGCATATGATACAACCTTCAAATTCAAAATTCCGCCATTTACCGTTGATAGTTTAAGTAACGACGATCCAAGTGTTATTGGGTTTGATGGTACATTTGAATCGGGTGGTGTATTTCCAGATTTTGAAGAACGCCTAGTTGTAATGCCTGATTATTCACTCGGATTTGCCCACGCCACGCCAGTTGGAGGTTATAAAATGTATGAGGGCAATGCTGTTTACAACAATCAAATTAAACTCGATAATCAAGGTTTGCGTGGTAATGGTGTAATTAAATATTTGAACACAACCTTAGAATCGAATGACTTCGTCTTTTTTAAAGATTCGACCTTAACAAATGGGACACACATGTCAACCACTGCAGGGAAAAATCCACTCTTGGATCCAACAGTAACCATGCCGGATGTTGAAATTGATGCATATCGATTGTTTTGGAAGCCTAAAGTTGATACGATGTATATGTCGTCCATCAGCAATCCATTCCAAATGTATGATTCAACTACAACGCTGGAAGGTACGTTGGCATTGACACATAAAGGTATGTATGGACAAGGAATTTTGTCTACCAAAGATTCAGAAACAGAATCGAAAAATTATTTATTTGAAGACATGCATTTGAGCGCACATGATGCAACGTTTAGAATTAAATCGGATAATCCAGAAAAGCCGGCCTTGAAAACTGTACAAGCAAAATTGGATTACGATTTGAAAAAAGGACTTGCAACATTTGGACCTGAAACGGAAGGTTTTGCTAGTACAGAGTTTCCGTATGCACAATATAAAACAAGTATAGCTAAAGGTATATGGAATGTAGCTGAGCGTAAAATTTATCTAGAAGCTACAGACTCTACAGATATTGGAAGTTCTTATTTTTATTCAACTAAAAAGGATCAAGATTCATTGGTGTTTAATGCCAGCAGAGCTGAATACATAATGGATTCATTAACATTAAGTATTTATGGAGTACCTTATATTATTGTTAATGATGGTAAAATTACCCCTGAAAATAATCATGTCGTGATTCGAGAAAATGCGGTCATGCAAACATTGAATAATGCCAAACTGGATTTTGATACACTCACCAATTACCATCATTTAGAAGATGGTAACGTAGATATATTTGGCAGAAAAAATTTCAATGCAGAAGCCTTATATCAATATGTAAACCTAGGGGCTGATACCTTACAAATATTGTTTAGTAATTTTAAGTATACTCTGAACGAAAAAAAGAAAGGCAGCTTTTATACTACTGGTATTGCTCAAGTAAGAGACGAAGACTCTTTATTTGTTGGGGATCGAATACTCTACAAGGGTAAAATTACAATGAAATCTCCTGAAAAGTTTTTAGCCTTTGATGGCTACATTAAGTTGGCGTTAAAAGGGCAGTTGAGTTATTCATCTTGGTTGAAATATCAAAATTCGGGCGAATCGAATACGGTATCAGTTGATTTGCAAAATGCAGTATCGGAACGAGGAAAACCATTGGTGACTACATTATCATTTGATAGCAAGTCAAATCAATTGTATCCGAATTTTATTTCTGAAAAAATTCACCCAGAAGACTTAGACATGTTGCCCGTGATAGGTATTTTTAAATACCATCCTGACTCGTCTGAATTTGTTGTAGGGGATGCTGAAAAATTAGCAGGCAAATCGTATAAAGGCAATTTCTTATCTTATAATGATAATAAGTCTACCATTAAGTTTGGAGGCAAGTTCAATCTCTTACATGACGATCCGAATGTAATTTGTTTGGCAAGTGGTGTAGGTAGTGCTAAATTAATTGATGATGCATATACATTTAATTATTTGTTAGGCTTTACGTTTAAAGGAAGTGCAACACCATTAGCAGCAATGGCAACAAATATAGCGGCATTATCTATACCTGTAGCCGAAACAGAAGAAATAAATTCCTTTGAAGTAGACGTGAATCAGATTCAACGAGAAAAAGATGATTTATTGTTTCAAAAATTAGCTGAAGTTATAGATAACAGTGGTGTTGAAGCTTATAAAGCAAAGAGAGCATCTGGTCAGCATGGTCTTGCTGCATTAAGCAGTGCGTTCCAAAAGGGTGTCGTATTCTCTGAAGTTAAAATGAATTGGTCACCAGACTTAAAAACATTCTATAGTGTTGGTCCTATTCAATTGTCAAACATACTAAAGACAGATATCAATAAATTTGTTAAAGGATATATTGAAATTAAAAAGTCAATTTCAGGTGATATCATAACAATCTATCTCGAACCCGTACATGGTAATTGGTATTTTATTAAATATGAAAACAATCGACTTGCTTTAGCATCTTCTAGCGGTGATGTGTCGACTATCATTGCTTCAAAAACAAAAGGTGAAATGCCAGACCGCTCTAAGTATTTTGTTGTGAAAGCAGAAGCTATGGAAGTGAATATGTTTAAAGCAACGTTTGAAGAACATTATGGTGTTGTGGATGACTATGTTGAAGAACCCGCTTTTGACCCAACAATGGCGACAGATTCATTGCCGATGGATTCTGTTTCAATAGAAAAGCGCAAGCAAATGCAACTGGAAGACACCAACAATACAGAAAAAAATATTGATGAAAGTAAGCCTAATCAGTATCAAGACGATGCAACGAATCCGGATCAATATAAATTAAAAGAACAGGATACAAACTACGAGCAAGAGCAGGAGAAACAAAATCCAGCAAACAATAAATCAACTATTGAAGAGCAGCAGCAAAAACAACGCGATCAAGAACAGCTCAAAAATCTCTTTAAGTAAAGGGGCTGTCCTAAATTAAATCATATTGCTAAAGCAGACTGCTCATTGCATTAAAAATAGTATCTTTGGGTCGTATCGTTATATTTATTCAATTGTTAGAATAAGTATAACGATACGCTAATTATTACCGTACAATTAATATGAACGATGTCGTATATATCATTTTAGGTGCCTTTATGGCATATTTAATGGGCTCTTTTATTACTGCAATTTGGTATGGCAAACAATATCACAATGTTGATATTAGAACATGCGGAAGTGGTAATGCGGGTGCTACAAATACGTTTAGAGTATTAGGGAAAAAAGCAGGCTCAATTGTAATGTTGATTGATGTTTTTAAAGGTTGGGTTGCTACTAGTCTTGCTGTTTTTTTAGTTTACTTCAATATTATTGAGGATTCTCAATTAGATATTTACAAACTTATTTATGGATTGTGTGCCGTGGCTGGCCATGTATTCCCCATCTTCGAACGCTTTAAAGGAGGTAAGGGCATTGCAACTTTATTAGGAATGTTATTCAGTTTTCAACCATTAGCAGCAGTTGTTTGTGTATGCGTATTCTTAATTGTATTGATCGTAACCAAATATGTTTCGGTCGGTTCCATGTTGTCGACCTTAACATTCCCATTAATGATTATTTTTGTTCCCTACTTTCATACAAAAACACCCGTTGTGATTGTATTTGGTTTCGCCATTTTCCTAATGGTGGTAATTACGCATAAGAAAAACATCAAACGCTTATTGAAAGGAGAGGAAAATAAAACCTATCTCGTTAAGAAGCGAATTGGCTAAAATCTCCATACAATGCACCACCAATAGTATCTATAGAAGCACCCGTTACGGTGCTTTTTGCATTTGCTATGTTTTGCATGCGTAAGAGGCCTAAGAAACCAAAAATAATAGCTTCTTTAAATTGAATGGTATTGATGTCTGGTAATATCAATTCAATTTGTGCACCCGCATATTTTTGAATGCATTCAATTAAAAAGGTATTGAATGCACCGCCACCCGTAATAAGTAATTGTTGTTTGTTGTTTTTTATGGGAATGCTAGACAAGCACGCGGCTATTTGCTGAGCATTATGTATTACACAAGTGTGTAGAATATTTTCTACCGGCTCATTAGACGTATTAATAAGGGAGAAAACTTCTGCATCAACCCATTCTCTACCCAAGGATTTTGGCGGAGCTTGCGAGTAGAAAGGCAATTTGTTTAACTGCTCCAATAATGCGGGTATTAATTGTCCGCCTCGAGCAATCATGCCACCATCGTCATAGCTCTTACCAAGTTTTAACGCAAGCGCATTCAATACAATATTTACTTCACAAATATCAAAGGCTATGTGCTTGTCATTTTTGATGTAGCTAATATTTGCAATGCCGCCTAAATTTAAACAACCACTATAGTGGCCGTATAATAAATCATCACCCAGTGGCACAAGCGGCGCGCCCTGCCCACCAAATGCAACATCCACGGATCTCAAATCTGTTACTACAGGAATGCCGCATGCTGCATATAAAGATGCTCCATTGCCTATTTGTAAGGTATAACCTTCTGCAGGCTTGTGAAAAATGGTATGTCCGTGCGCGGACACTAAATCTACCTGTAATGCATTTTCTGTTATAAATTTTTTAACAGCCTTCCCTTGTAATGTTCCAAATGCACGATCGAGGGCTATCAGCGCCTCGCCCGAAAGGGTCATTGCGGCATTCAATTCTTTTTTAAATGCCGCCGTATAGTCAATTGTTGTGGATGCACGTGTCGTGTATGACCATTTATTATTGCTGAATTCAAAAGTGCATACTGCAATATCCAACCCATCGAGCGATGTGCCAGACATTAAACCTGCTACTGTGTATGTTTTTTGTTTCATCGCTTCAATCAAATATTCTTGTTACTAATCCAACTTTGTCAAGTTATTAAAAAGCTTTAAATGATCTGCAATTTTTCACCTCCAGAGTTTGCCGTGGTTGTGTCTTTTCGACCAACC
>JAYTLG010000175.1:0-10171 GCA_043729555.1 Cytophaga sp. | reverse complement strand
CAAATGCATAGGCCCAATCAATTTGTTGTATACCTGCAAATAGACCTTTACCACGCACAACAGTAGCGCCAGAGACAATACCTGTAGCATCGGTGAATGCGCCCAACAAACCTTCAATCCAATGTTTGGGAACTTGTATATCAGCATCGGTTATGAATAAAAATTCACCTGTTGCCTTTTTAGCTAACTGCGCCAACACATTTGCTTTGCCTTTCGCTTTGCCAACGGTGGTTCCTATTCGTATTAAATTAAAATTGGGTTTATCTTTAATATAATCCTGTACAATAGAATTGGTAGCGTCTGTAGATTCGTCATCGCCAATAAAAACCTCTATATGATTGGTAAGGTAATGTAATTGATGAATCGATTTCAAACAATCAAGTATAGATTGTTCTTCGTTACGTGCTGCAATTAAAATAGAAATGAAAGGTTTTTCAATTTTAGAAAAGAGTAAAACCGGCTTTGTAAAAAATAAGAACCGAATAAGCAAAACACATTGAAACGCAATATATACAAGGACATAACTTAAAAATACGATGTATAAAATACTCATAATGTTTTAAACTGATATCCGTCTTTTAAACATTTTTCTAGATATAGTGGCAGTACATGTTTGAGTATTGCCAAAGATTTGACGCTATCGTGAAAAATAACAATGGACCCGTCGCGGGTATCTTTGTTCGCGGTTTTTAAACAACTTTCAGCACCACGTTTTTGATCAAAATCCCCCGTTATTACATCCCACATAATAACACGATAGATGGTAGAAAGGTAATCACACTGTGCACTTTTTATTTTCCCATAAGGGGGTCTAAACAAACGCTCTTGTCTCCACGATTCAGGCATGTGCATACCCTCCTCAAGTTTTTCCATCATCGCTTCACAGGCCATAATGTTTGCAAAATAATAATCATCTGCATGCGACCATCCTTTCAAATGATTGAACGTATGGTTCGCCGTACGATGTCCTTCACGAAGGATACGTTGATACAATTCTGGATTTTTTTGAATATTTTCCCCTACACAAAAAAAAGTGGCCTTAACATTAAATTCTTTTAATAAATCAAGCACATAAGAAGTAGCATCGGGTACAGGACCATCATCAAAGGTCAGGTAGATGCTTTTAGGTTCAGATTTCTTTTTCAAGCGCCATTCAGCTCCCGAAAAAAAACTCGAAAATAACCAACCTGAATTATTAAAATAAAAGTCCATGTATACAAAGAAAACCAGTAATTCAATTTATGTAGCACAATTATTAGTACACGTCTTAATGTACAGAAGATAAATTGCTAACGTATGATTTTAAATGAACCAATCACACAATTTCAATTCATTACATCTTATAAACGTGTGTGTGCAATTTTAATAAAGCCCCCCCCAATAATATCAACATACCTGTAATGATGGAAGCAAACCACCATTCAATGGCAAATACGATGCAAGTGTAAAACGATACCAAAGTGATTGCTGAAATTAATGCTAATTTTAGATATATCGAAAAAACAATGACAATATCTCTCTTTTTAACTAAATATAGTAGGTAAGAAATCGATACAAATAAATTACTACAAACGGTGGCAATTGCTGCACCCATTATTCCCATTTTAGGCAACAGTATTACATTCAACACAATATTGGCAACAATACTTATAATCAACATTTTATTCATGTAATGTTCGCCTCCAGTAGCAGACAATAAGGTACCCAAACAAGCGAAAAAACCATGTATAAATACAGCAATAAATAAGACTTTTAAACACAAAGTCATTTCTTCAATTTCCGAGGCTGTACTGTGCCCCAACAAAAAAAAGAGTTGCTCGCCATAAAACCATACAAAACCACTTACAAAGATTATAGGAATACCGGTTATGATTTGTGACATGGTGAGTATTTTTGACAAATCTTGTTTATTATTTTTATAAAAAGCAAAACGAGCAAAAAACATTGGAAGAACGATCCATAAAAACATCATAAAAGCATCTAACCAACGATAAGCGCCGGCATACAAACCGGATGCACGATCTCCTAGCATGCGCTCTATCATTACTTGGTCTATTTTATCATGAATTGAGAAAAGTACAGTGATTAAAGCAAAAGGGTACGTCTTTCTGACAATATTTTTCCAAGTCTGTCGATTCCAATTAAATGAAAATGCTTTAAATGAATACAGTTTAATAGCAGGGATTAAAACCAAAACAAAAGCAACTACCATCGTAATCAAGCGTGCTTCTACGTACAAATTAAGAGATATGCCGAATAACAAAAGTAAACTTGTTAATAGGATCAAAAGAGATTTGTCGGATATCGATGCGATCGAATCTATGGTAAAAAACTGAGAAGCTTGAAATTTAGCCCTCAAATACATAATCAATTGAAGCAAACTATAACTTAAACTAATAAGAAAAAGTAATTGAATTTCATTATGTCGATACCCTATCAAATAACCCAGAAGTACCATTAAAAATGGGTATAAAAAGGACAATGCCAATTTAATAGAAAAATAAGATGCAAGTTGCCCTGACTGAATATTACCGTGTGTAGCGAATTTTTTAGTTACATATTGATTTATGCCCAAATCAAGTAAAACAATAAATAAAAATGAAAAGGCATTTAATGCAGCAAACAATCCATATTGCTCATGACCAATCCTATCCTGAACAATATTCTCCAATAATAAATTTATTGGCTTTATCGTTAAGTTTAAAAGTATCGCAAGGACAATATTTTTGTATAATTTACCTATCTTTCGAAAATTTAAGTACAAAAGTACACATTATTACCGTAGACTAATAAAACATTGAATTTTAATATATTCAAAACAGACTTTTTTACGCCATACAAAGCAGAAATAATAGTACTATTATTCTTCAGTATGATTAGTTTAACTGGTCTTGCACTAGAAAATGTAATTATAACTTTATTGCCAGTAGCTCTACTCGTATCCTATTTATTTTTTCTGAATATCAAATTAGGATTCTATATCACTGCATTTATAGTCCCTTTTTCCATAAATGTGAAATACATATCCGTTGGAATTAGCGTCAACACACCTTTAGATCCTTTTTTATTCCTTTTGGCATTATCTACTATTTATAAGTTATTAACAAAAGGTGTAAATAGGAAAATTTTAACTCATCCATTATCTATACTAATTGTAGTTTTTTGTTGTCTCTTGGTTTCAAGCAGTATTTATTCTTCTAGGCCTTTAATTTCAATTAGAATTATACTCCAAACACTTACCTATATAATTCCAGCTTATTGGGGGGTAATAATATTGAGTCAAGAAGATCCTTTATTTATAAAAAGGGTATTGAAATTGGTATTGTTTTCGTTTGGCATAATTTGCTTTATAAATTTTTTCAGACATAGCAATTACAATTTTGGTAGGTCTTATTCGTGGTTCATCGCAAACCCATTTTACTCTGATCATACTATTTATGCTACAATGGCATCGTTTATGATACCCATCGCATTTATTTTTTCTGTTTGGTATTTCCGTAGAAATACATTTCTATTTTATTACAACCTCTTTTTACTCTTGTGTTGCTTTTCAGGATTAATTTTATCATACAGTAGGGCTGCAATGATAGGGGTTCTAATAGCATTTTGTTTCTATTTTTATATTCGTTTAAAAATTAGTTGGTGGGTAATTATTTTATTTTTCTGTTCCATTGTAATCTTTGTCATTTTAGATAGAGAACAATTAGCCATGTCTGTTAAAAGAAATCGTGCGGATTCAAAAACAATGAAAACCAACCTAGCAGATCAAGTAAAATCAATAAGCAATGTAAGTAGTGATGTATCAAACCTTGAACGACTCAATAGATGGAATTCAGCATTACGCATGATTAAAGAACATCCATATACAGGTTTTGGTTACGGTATGTATCAATTTGAATATTTCCCATACCAAAAAGCAAGCGAAATGACGCAAATAAGTGTACGAAATCCCCAACCTGTATACCATGCGGGAACAGGTGGCACCGCACATTCTGAATACCTATTATTGTCCTCGGAAAATGGTATATTCACAGGATTAATATATGTATGCCTTTTAATTACTTCTGTTTACTATTCGATAAAAAATATCGCCCTTATTCCAAGTTCTAATCAAAATTACTATTTATCGTTTGCCATTGTTATGGGCATTACTACTTACATCGTGCATGGCTTCTTTAATAATTTTCTTGACACATCTAAAATTTGTTTTATTTTCTTTGCTTTTTTAGCTTCAATAACATCCATTAATATAACGTTAAACAATTCGAAAAATACAGACATTAAACACATATGAAAAAAAACTTCACAACGTTAGACACAATTCGATTAATAATAAAAAATAAAAAACTATTTATAATAATAGGTAGTGCTGTAGGTGTCATCAGTCTAATTGTTTCGCTCTTACTTCCGGTATATTATAAATCTACTTGTATTTTATATCCATTTAACCCGGAAGCATACGATCCTAGAAACGTAAATAAAGCTACTAACCCTTATGGTAGTTCAACAGATGGTGATCGAATTATGGCAATTGCCGAATCAAGAGACGTGCAATATTATATTATAAAAAAATATAATATGATTGAAAGGTATGATATTGACACAACAGATTTGATGGCTGACATTAAAGTAAGGGAAGAATTTATTGGAAACTTAAAAGTTATTGAAAACGAATTTAGTGCAATTGAAATCAGTTTTCTAGACCAAGATCCTGATACCGCTGCAATAATAGTGAATGATATTGTTTCTAAAATTGATGATCTTAACAAGAAACCATTGGTAGACATCAGTCAGAAAATTTTTGAATCGTATGAAAAATTAATTGAAGAAAAATACGCTGGTATTGATTCGATTCAAAAATTAGTCGACATTTTAGATTTTAAAAACGACTTTACACGTTCTGAACTTATTTCGATAGAATTACTACACACGATTACTGAATTGAAAACGGCTCGAAAAAGTCTTGAAATAATTAAAAATGATTTTAGCACGTTAAATATTATTCAACATGCAGAGCCTATCGCTAAAAAGGCGTATCCTAAAAAAGCATTCATAATAATTACCTGTATAGCAATATCATTATTCTTAACGTTCTTAGTAGTGGTGATCAAGGAATTATATAGACTAACCGTAAAAAATGAAGAGGTAGAGGAAGTCGCTAATGTCTAGAATTTGATATTGCAACTCAAAATTGTAATATCATCACTATAGGGACGAATGCCTTTAAACTCTACAGTAGCCTGCACTACAGATTGAATCATTGAATCTTGGTCGACAGAATTTTCTAATTGTACCAAAGGAAGTATTCGCTCAAGTTCAAATTCTTCATCCGATTCATTCATACATTCCGACAAACCATCTGTATACAAAAACAGATGGTTTGTTTTTTCTAGTGATACCGTATCAACGTCTATAAATGGAAGCTGTTCAAACATTCCAAGAATTGTACAGCCTTTATCCAACAATACAACTTCATGTTCTTTTATCAATGGAATGATATTGTGCCCTGCATTGATATATGATAATTCTTTTCGAGAAAAATTAACAATGCCAACAAACATTGTTACAAACTTATTTCCTTTTGTATGTTTTAAAATCAAGTCATTCAATTGAAAAATAATTTGATTTAAATCAGTCGTATACCGAACCATTGTACGCAATGCTGCTTGTACATTGGACATTAGAATTGCGGCCGGAACCCCTTTACCACTCACATCTGCAATACATACAAGCGAACGTTCAGTATCAATTTCTATATAATCATAATAATCGCCACCAATGGATTGATGTGGCATGTAAAATGATTTAATAGAAATTTTATCTGTAGCTGGAAGATCTTTAGGGAATAAATTATTTTGAACCTCACGAGCAATTTGCATTTCTTTTTTTAATGCTTCTTGCTTTAATTCTCTACGTGCAAATTTCTTGTTTTCAATTGCTACCAAAATAATATTGGTAAAGGTTTGTATAAAGGATTGATCTATCTCCCCTTTATCTGTTTGCTTTTGTATAAATACAAATGCTAAAACTTCATTCTTATGAATAATCGGAATAACTAAATCAAACTCTGAAAAGTCTTTACCCTTTTCAAAAGAAATGGGCGTAATAACTTTTATAGCTAACAATTGAGGTGTTAATGAAATTGTTTGATAATCACGACCAGCCCCCATCTGCACCTTGCACATCCAGGAATCGTCTTTAACAAACAATGCCAACTTGGTAACACTTAAATTGGCTAATAACGTAAATTGAAAAATTTTATATAAAGACGCTTCAGGTAAATTCGCGTTGATTGCTTGTGTAATTTCAAGTAGAGAACTTAATTTCAAATCTCTAACAAGTGTTTCATGTACATGTTGCGTATTCATTGTACCTACCATTTAGATGCTGTCTGAGGATCGTACGCATCTCTTAAACCATTCCCCAATAAATTAAATGCAAGTACCAACGTACTAATACAGATACTTGGTAAGAAAACTAAATACCATCCACCATCACTCCAGTTCGATTGATACCCCTCACTAACCATCATGCCCCACGAAGGCATTGGTGGCTGTACTCCCAAGCCTAAGAAACTCAAGCCAGACTCAATCAAAATTGCTGACGCAAAATTTGAAGTTGCAATAACAATCATAGGGCCAACAATGTTCGGTAAAATATGATTGAATATAATTCTCCAACTTCCGATGCCCAATGCATGAGCAGCTTCAACAAATTGTTTTTCTTTGATTGATAATATTTGCCCACGTACTACACGCGCTACTTCAACCCACATGGTTAAACCAACTGCAACAAAGGCAACCCAAATACCTTTACTTTGTAATGCCAAGCTGATTGCAATAACCAACATGATGCCGGGTATAGACCATGTTACCGTCAAAAACCACATCAACGTTCGGTCGACCAAACCTCCAAAAAAACCACCAATAGCACCAAATGTTATACCTACAAATAATGATATAATTACGGCAATGAAACCAATAGATAAAGAGATGCGCGTACCAAATAACAAACGACTAAACATGTCACGACCACGTTTGTCCGTTCCCAATATATAATTGCGACTTTCAACATTATTTTCTAAGAAATACGCATTTAAGTCTTTTTTAGAAAATGCAATACGTTGCTCTTTTGCATTTATATAAATAGAAGAATCCCCCGTTAATAAATGATTTGCCGATGAATCTGGAAATAATTTAAACGTTGTTCCAGAATACCAAAAATCAATATAACTCAAGGTTAATTCGCGCTCCCAAACACGTTCTTGAAAACTTTTATAGTAAATAGAATCACCACTAAAATAAAAAGTATCAATAGGCTCGATGGTATAAGGACTTTCTCTTCCCTCAAACATCATAGAAAAAAAACCTACTTCTTCTACGACTCTATTTTTATGTTTTTTAATTACGACTGTAGAAAAACCAGGAACTTGCTTTTTAATTAGATTTGCCCCATCATCTGCATTGGGCGTATTATCTGGCATAATCGAATATCCCAATATGGCAATCACATGGGCTATAATGATTAATACCAAACCAAACATAGCTGGTTTATTTTTAAATAAACGCTTTTTGATATAATATGAAGGCGAATGTACTTCTTGGTTTTCCACGGTTAATTTCAGAAAATTTATAAAGTGTTATGTGCGAACAATCCTTTTTTAGTTGCTAAGTAAAAATAACTGGTAAAAGCATTTGACCAAATTTCACTATTCGAAATTTCTTCGTCGGTTCGCTTATCCATCACTTTTACCCAATCTTTTTGAACCAATAAAAGCAACAATTCTTTCATTTCTACATGGTTCATGTTCATCGTTTTGCAAAGTGTTTCAAAAGACTGAACAAAATACAAGCTATCAATCAATTCAAATTCAATATCGGTCATGAAAGTTTTTCAATTCGTTCTTTCCATGTGTAACTGCCCAATCGAGATATCAAACCAAACCCTACAACATAGAGCGGATATATCAAAACAGCACTAATAAAGATACTCTTTTTAAAATCGATTGACAAAAATCTAGCGACAGACTTTAAATAGAAATAGTCAAAAAGGGCTTTAGTTCCCCACAATAAGAGTAAATAATACCAATCCAATTGATTGATAAGGACTAAGATACTGCTGATCAATAATGTTAAATGAAAGCCGAATACAAACAGTGCTGCTGCTTGTACATATTTTAATCGATAATGCTCCCACTTTCCTGCCCAACGCTTCCGCTGATTATAAAATACAGACCATGCATCGGCTGTTTTCGTTTCAACAATCGCATCTTCATTTTTACAAAACACAACCGCTTCTGCAGAGAATTCTGCAACAATTTTGTGCATTAAGAATTCATCATCGCCGCTGGCAATAGATTCATTCCCCTCAAAACCAGACACCTTTATATAAGCATTCCTTAAATAAGCGACATTTGCTCCATTACACATCAAAGGCTTTTTAAGTCCAATTGCACTTGCACCAGAACCTATCAAACTCGAAAATTCAACCTTTTGAAAATTATTCCAAAAAGTATCTGGCCCAACCATTTTTACTGGGCCCGAAACAAATTGAATGTTAGAAGACGATTCCAAACAATCTACCATGCTACGAATCCATGCCGAAGAAAGTAAACAATCAGCATCGGTTGTTAAAATAAACTCGGCATTTGTTTGTTCAATAGCAGAGGCAATCATTTTCTTCTTTCCTTTCCAATCTGCAAAAGTAGGTTGTTGCTCAGCCCATTTAAATGTATCGGGATAAGTATGAATCCATTTTTCCAACACATCTATCGTTCCATCTGTAGAACCATCGTCTGCCAAGTATACTTGATATAACTCCTTGGGATAATTCTGATCCAATAAATTTTTCAAGATTATTTCAATATGAACGCGTTCATTGCGAATAGGTAAAATTACAGCAACCGTATGTATAGGTTTTTTCTCGACATTCGTAACGGTATAAGCAATACTCTTCCAGCCTACTAATAAGTAAACGCTAAAAATTGCATAGCACAAAACACATAGTAGAATACAATAAATCACAACTAGGATTGTTTGGTATAGTTTACATTCAACATACAAAATAATCCAATGATAGCAGGAATCAACAAGTTGAATACCCACAAGCCAATACTGGCCGACAATACATGGGTATCATCAATAGCATATCGTGAAAAGAAAAATATTGCTGCTAGTTCGCGTACACCCAAATCAAAAAAAGTAGGTACAACAGATTTTATAAAGAATGTAAATACAGCGCCAATAACCAATAGCATTAACGGTAATTCAACTTTAAAAAATAGTAACAGGCATACAAATTGACTCAAAAAAATAAAATACCTCAATGCCGAAAAAAATAATGTTACAACAAATACACGATTCGAATACAATCGAAGTTGCTCAAACCAGACTTCTATATTTTTAATAACAGGAATGCGTTTCATAGTATCAAGCAAAAAAGTGCGAAACTGCCACAAACCGTAAATAACGAATAGGCTACAGAACGCCAATATCAATGCTACTAATACTTTATTATCAAACTCGATAAACAAACAAAAATATATTGTAGCTACAACACCCGTTAAACACGTAATGCACAACTGCGCTACTCGACTAAACAATACAGAACCAATATTTTCAATGCGTTTATCAGGATTTAAGAATAAGATACGTCCTATATAATCACCAATACCATGCGGTGTTATTAATCCTGCTGAAATACCACTAAATACAGCTATCAAGGAAGTACTAAACGATATGTCATTGTTTCGAACTAAATACTTCCACTTCAATGCCTCTACAGAAATATTTGCAATCATTGCAAGCAACATGAATAAAAAAATGAAGCCGCCTTCTTTGTTATAAAATGAATCTACAAATAAACCATACCATTGTTTTTTTTGCATAAGAAGCAATAGTATGAACCCAATGGAAAATACAAATACTGTTGCTTTCAGTAAAATGGAAAAGATTTTTGTACGACTTATTTTTTTCACAAAAGGTTCACTAACTTGCAGATATTAATATGAGCAAAACTACAACCCAACCAACAGTCGATCGTATTATTCTAGGCATCGACCCTGGAACGAATGTTATGGGCTACGGACTAATTGCCATCAAAGGAAACCAAATAACGCTCATTCAATTTGGTGTCGTTCATTTGAATAAATATGCAGACCATGCTTTAAAGT
>JAYTLG010000174.1:0-2292 GCA_043729555.1 Cytophaga sp. | reverse complement strand
TATTCTCTAACGGGATGCAAAGGTAACTCTTATTTGTTTTAAAACAAGCAGTGTTAATAACTAATAAAATTGTGGGTTATCAACAAAAGACCTTTTTTTATTCTTATTTCCGCTAAGACCTTCTGTTTTTATCGGGATGCAAAGTTGCGAAAATTATCTGTAAATACAAAGTCTAGCAATAAAAAAACGTATTAAATAACCCACAAAATTATCTAACCTATTCAATTTCAACAAGAATAATTTCATATAAATTATCGGGTGTTTTATAAATCAAGTTACACAAAGGTAAAATCAATTCGATATGATAGTAAAAAGTGGGTTAAACCTTCATAATCGATTGTTTTCTTATAAAGTTTTCATCTTATTCAAATTGCTACTTTCATTCAAATAATAAGCATTCTTCAATGCATAGCCACCAAGGTGTATTTTCGGCCCACTAAAAATGTATAAAACGGATTCTCTTTACAGTTCAAAAAGCTAAATGTTTCATCTTCTAAAATCACCAACGTTGGCTGATACCGATCAAAATCAAGCGATATCAAGACATTTAAGTCGTGCTCTTCGGCATCAATGGATAACAAATCAAAGGCTTTCGGAAAGTGACATGCCTAATATAGACGTCAACGTTTTGTCTCTAGACGAAGCGCTTGATACGTTAAATTTAAGTCTTTTATTTCAGCCACATTCGCTGCTTCAATGGTCGACAACACAACATTTTCAGCCTGATAGTACGTTCTTGTTTCAACCTTATTGGACAACGCCCCACAGCGTATACAAAGCGCCTGAATAGGCACTATTGTAGAATGATTTATGAAGTTTTATGGGAAATAATTCTTTCACATTCATGGTGTGTGCTTCTTGTTTTTCAAATAGGATATTTCTTTCAATTTATAACAAAAAAAAACGCTTTATACTTCTCTATCAAGAAATAAAAAGCGTTTTCAATAATTCAACTTTACTAAATATTATGCCGTAATGAAACTGAAATCTTTAATCAACGTTTCTTTGCGATCTGGACCAATTGAAATCAATGTTATTGGTAACCCTAGTTCAGCTTCGATGAATGCTGAGTAATCTAACAATGCCTGAGGCAATGAATCAAATGTTTCGCAGTGTGCTAGATCTTGATTCCAGCCTTTTAAAGTTTTATATACCGGAGTCAAATCATTCGTGCACATATCATATGGAAGTGTATCAACAATGTCACCATTACCTAATTTGTAATGCGTACATACTTCAAGCTCTTCAAATGCATTCAACACATCGGCTTTCATCATTAAAAGATGAGATACACCATTGATCATACATGCATATTTTAAGGCAGGTAAATCCAACCAACCACATCTGCGCGGACGACCTGTAGTTGACCCAAACTCATTGCCTTGCTTACGAATTGCTTCGCCAACTGCATCATGTAATTCTGTAGGGAAAGGTCCGCTACCAACACGTGTACAATATGCTTTGAAAATACCAAATACATTCCCAATATGTTTGGGAGCAATACCCAAACCTGTACATGCACCAGCAACCATTGTGCTAGAAGATGTAACAAATGGATACGAACCAAAATCGATATCTAATAACGAACCTTGAGCACCTTCAGCTAAGATTGTTTTTTTATTTTTAATTGCATCGTTGATGAAGTATTCGCTATCTACCAAATTCATTCCACGAAGTCGTTCAACGTATTTAAAGAATAATACTTCACGATCTTTCATAGCTGAATAATCGTGTTTGTGGTAGTCTAATATTTGCTTGTGTGCATCTACCAATTTGTTGTACTTCGTCAAGAAATCCGGACTCAAAATGTCTCCTACACGTAAACCTTGTCTGGAAACTTTATCCGTATATGTTGGTCCTATACCACGAAGTGTAGATCCAATTTTATTAACTCCTTTAGCCGCTTCGTAAGCTGTATCAAGCTCTACATGTGAAGGTAGAATTAAAGAAGCCTTTTTAGATATAAATAAATTTTTATTCAAATTTAAATCGAAAGAAGAAAGCTTATCAATTTCTTTTTCGAATAATGCGATCACATCCAATACCAAACCATTACCGATAAGGTTTGTAATGTTAGAACGGAATACACCTGAAGGTATCTGATGCAAAACGATTTTATGTCCATCAAATATTAACGTATGCCCAGCATTAGGTCCGCCTTGAAAACGCGCAACATAATCATATTTAGGTGCAAGTACATCTACAACTTTCCCTTTACCTTCGTCGCCCCACTGCAACCCTAATAATACATCAACTGCCATTTCTTTATTTTGTTAATCTCTCTAATGCTTC
>JAYTLG010000173.1:0-11907 GCA_043729555.1 Cytophaga sp. | reverse complement strand
TATATTTACATCATAGTTCTTTGATAATGCTTTTGACTACATCGTAGCTCAATTCCAAACCGTAAAGTGTATTAAATTACACAACCCTTGTGGTTCTGTTTCAACTATGGAAATCTTAACGCCTGTAAGCCCTTCTGGTAAGGAATTATAGACAACTGGACTATTCATATTAAAGCAATTCTGTTAAAATAAAACTATATTTATTTAGCAGGTTTATAAGGGGTGCAAACAAACGAATAACGTTTATGGATTAAGCTATGAGCATACTTGAGTTTAGCAGGCAATTATTGCCATGTTTAATTCAATGAAGAAAAGAGTCAAAAGCCTTGATGACCTAGAAATAGGAATCGAGCAACTCCTATTGGAGAACCGTTATTCGTTTTCGGAAAAAGAAATCGATCTTTTAAAAGATTGTCTTCTTGCTTTACAGAAAAAGAATTTTAATGATCATTCCACTACCGTGGTAAAAGTCCTTGAACTTCTTACAAAACTGTTTGTTGCTGGAGATAAATTAAAAGATTTATTCTAACACCGACACCCCAAAATAACACTACCATTACGTAAGTCATGAACTTAGGAAGTACAATCAAAACATTAAGAAACGAA
The DNA here is from genome assembly GCA_043729555.1 of Cytophaga sp. Lineage (GTDB taxonomy): Bacteria > Bacteroidota > Bacteroidia > Cytophagales > Cytophagaceae > Cytophaga. Next base: position 11,301 of record JAYTLG010000173.1, on the reverse strand, counting down.
AAGAAAATCAATCAAATTTCTTTAGCAGAAATGAGTGGGATTACTCAAACTTATTTATCGCAAATTGAGAATAATGTTAAAGAACCCAACATTTCAACATTACGATTAATCGCAAAAAATCTGCAAACACCGTTACCAATTTTATTTTTTTTATCTCTTGATGATGAAGATATTAATCCAGAAAAAAAACTAGCTTATAATCATCTTTTACCTTCTATAAAATCGATGATTTCTGAATTTTTCAGCACTTCAAATTCAAAATGATTTCAACTCTAAAACATTTAGCATTTACACTAAAGGTTGAACTTTCAGAGTTAGAATATATAATAAATAATATTGATGATTTTTATTACGAAAAGAAAGAGATAAAATTAAACAACAAAGGATTACCGAAGTTAAAAAATGGAATCGAGCAGAAAAGAGTCCTAAATCCTAGTATAAATCGATTAAAGACAATCCAAAAAAGAATCAATAAAAATATTTTGCAAACTATTTCAATTCCTGACTACGCTTTTGGAAGCATTAAAGGAAAAACGAATATACTCAATGCAAAAAAACATCAAGGAAAAAAATATATTTTCACAACAGATCTTAAAAATTACTTTCCTTCAATCAATAACAAAAGAGTTTTTGAAACATTTCGTTCTTTGAATTTTTCTCCCTTAGTATCGAAACACCTTACAAAATTAACTACTTATAAAGGCCGATTACCTCAAGGAGCCGCTACATCATCAACTCTTTCAAATCTTGCATTTATTAAAATTGGTGAAAAGCTAAATCAGTTTGCAAAAGAAAACAATCTAACCTTTACGACTTATATAGATGATATAACTTTTTCATCTCCAATTGATTTCAAGTCAAAAACTGAATATATAATTAATATCCTAAAAGATGGCGGTTTTAAAATAAGCCATAATAAAACAACTTATAAAACTAAGAACCCTATTGTAACAGGAATCAAAGTACATAATAATAAAATTGCAATATCGGATGCATTTAAAATTAAATTAGTCAATACTGAAGGCAAATCTGAATCTCAAATCATTGGATTGAAAGCGTACGCACAAAGAATAAAAGACACCAATGAATAACTGCTTTATTCAACCTGAATATATATAAGTGGCAAAAGTTTTATTGTCAAAATGTTTAACAATAAAACCCTTGTCAAAAAACTACATCTTCACCACATACTCCGTACTCCTGCCGCCCGCCTCTACTTTCTCTAACACACCTTTTGTTATTAAGTCTTGTATGTCGCGCAAGGCAGTATCGGCAGAGCATTTCGCTATCTTCGCCCATTTCGATGAAGTTAACTTACCATCAAAATTATTGAAGAGTTTATTCAAGAGCATTTTTTGTCTGTCGTTAAATACGGTGTCTTTGTGTTTCTTCCAGAATTCAGCTTTCGATAATACCGTTGAAAGTGTTGTATCTGTCGCTTGCAGCGCATGCATCAAACAGGTAAGAAACCACTCGAGCCAATCCGTTACATCCAAGCCACCTTGCTGTGTTTTTTCTAAGGTCTCGTAATACCCTTTACGTTCAACACGGATCTGAGCCGACATGCTATAAAAGCGCTGCGGACTAAAATCCGAACGGGCCAATAATAGATCGGTAAGTGCACGTGCCATACGTCCATTACCATCATCAAAGGGATGGACCGTTACAAACCACAGATGCGCCAAGGCTGCTTTCAATACAGGATCTAAAGATTTCTCTCTATTGAACCAATCAACAAAGTCCTTCATCTCTGCTTTTATCACATTTGCAGCTGGTGCTTGAAAGTGTACACGTCCTTTACCCATGGCGCCCGAAACAACTTGCATCGGCCCAGTTGAATCGGTACGCCACTGCCCGACTTCTATCCCATGCATACCACTCCTTCCCATTGGGAATAAGCATGTATGCCAATCGAACAAACGTTTTGCGCTTAAAGGCTTTTGATAGTGTTGTGTTGCATCCAAGAGCATCTCAACTACACCATCTACATTCCGGTCTGAATAAACCATTCCAGCTACATCCATACCTAAGCGTCGTGCTACAGAAGACCTGACTTGCTCCGGTTGCAAAAACTCACCCTCTATCTCACTCGATTTCAAAACATCCATTGTCAAGGTAGACAAAGTTGCTTCGTCTCTCAATTCAAAACCGAGCGCTTCCATCCTACCCAAAAGTCGACCTTGCATGTGACGCACTTCTCCCAATAAAACAAGCAATCGCTCATTATCCCAAGTAAAATTCGGCCAATTAGGCTTTTGATAGATGTACCGTTTCATTATTATCCGCAGATTATGCAACGAATATACATGCTATTCCCCGCATATGCTAGCTTAATTTCCGCAAATTATGCGGAGATTAAGCTATCTATTCTCCGCATAACACACAAAAGCCGTCTATCAAATTACAACGTGCAGTAATACAATAGACGGCTCATGAAATATGAACGGGCTTTAACCCCTATTTTTTAAACCTGGGTGCAATAAATTTATACAAGAAATACAGCGCCAAACCAGCAGCAAGTACGCCCCATAAATTCACGATAAACAAAATAACGGATTGCAAAATTATCCAACCCGACTTTACAGCACCAAATACTTTCAAGCCAAAACTTGGTTCGTATTCTTCTATATTTTTATGATTCGAAATCAGTTCGCGTTTAATTGCTGGTCGTTGATAAATTGATAAACTGATTGTACTGAAATTTATTTGATCGTTTAAAGACATGTTAGCAATTTTAGCATTGTCAGCCACCTCTTGCTTATCATACGAAAAACGTGCAGTGCTTTTTTGAGTACTAATAACAGCACCACGTTTCTGCGTCAAATCATTCGACAAAATTTGTAAGGACACGTCGTCTGCTTTTATAATCCGATAATCTAAATAATCAATGTGCTTCGAAACCTCTTTTAATACGGTATCTAATTTTGTGTTGGGAATGCGAATCGTGATGGCATTTACAACGGTAAAATAAGTAGTCTCTAAAGAAGAGTCTGCACTAACCGATGTTTGATCTACGCTATTTACAACACTTTCTAAATTTGTGTACGAAACAAATCCATTGTGTTTGCTTGCAATGGCTTCTATAGCATAACTCGACTGGGCCACATTCTTTACCTTAAATTTAAGCTCGGCCGTTCGTATAAATTTTCGATCTCCGTTATTATTGCCTTCAACAGCAGCCGACGATGAAATTGCATCTGTAACATTGCCACTTGCTTTTCCGTCAGTCTCCATGGCTTGGCTCGTGTAATCTGCAGCACTGGCATTTTCAGATTTTTTTTCGGCACAGCCTCCTATAAAGAGTACAAAGCCTATTGCAAATAAAAATTGTTTAATAGTCATAGTCGTTCTAGTTTATAAGCGAATACAAATAAAATTGTCTTAGTGAAAACGACAAGTCAGAGTGGTGTAGTATCTGTGTTTGTATAAATAAAAAAAATACACACAATTGAATACTTAGAATAGCACCACTGGCCTATCCATGTTCAAAAAAAATAGTATCCAAATAGATTGATTGTATTAGATGCTGATGTTAGTGCAATACGACAAAAAATATCTGATTTCATTAACCGTTATGCGAATGAAAACATCGATTTCAACCGTTGATATACGCCCAATTTCTTTACTGATTCAACGCTTTTTATTTTCTTCTTCATAATATATCGATATAAACCAGCACCAGAGTTTGCCAAAACTTTCATTTCTTCAATATCTATTGAGGAATTATTTGATGTATTATACTCGAGCAACTCTTTATTGAACTTAACACGAATAAAATCATCTCCAATTTCGTAATGTGTGATTGCTGAATCACCTGTATAATTTACATACCTCTTCATCATGAAAATATTATTTAAAATTAATTTATAAAATATGGTTACAAAATAGTCTTTACTAAACGACTCTAAAAAGAACGTTTAAAATATATAAGTGAAATAATAAATTAATTCACTTATATACAAGGTTTAACACAAGAAATTTTGCCCAATGTTTTAAATTTTACAAGAATATGCAAAAAACAGAGTATACTCAATCATTCGAAAACTTCTAACAGAATGTGTTTTGAATTCCAAAAGAGGATTAATGACACGTTTCTTTAGCGCAGCAGGATTTGTCTGTTGAAGGACTAACATACGGAATGCCTAAACTCATGCCTCGAACAATTAACAACAATCCCAAACCGCATATAAACACGGGAACCACCTTATGAAAACTATTCTTTATTTCTGCCGGTATAAAATTCTTGCTAAAAATAAGTGCTGCCATAACCGGCAAGGTACCCAATCCAAACAAAGCCATGTACATACTGCTTTGTAAAACATCGCCCGTTGCAATAGCTCCTATTAGCGCAAACGAAACCAAACCGCAAGGCAACAATCCGTTCAACAAACCGATTGCGAATAGAGATGAAAAGGTATGTGACTTTAATCGCACAGCGATGGATTGTTTCAAGGCATTAATGTAAGGCAAATCAAAAATCGACTTCCCAGAAAACAACTTTTTAAAAACCCATGGAAATAATACAACCACAATCAATACTAAACCAGACACAATCGATAATGCTTGTTGCAAGCCTACTAGTTTAAATGCAATGCCAATAAATCCAAGCAACAAACCCAAGAGCGTGTATGTAATAACACGTCCTGCATTATACGTAATGGCTGCAAGGAGTCTTGTAAGTGAACTGTTCGTTTGTATGGGCAGAGCAAGCGCTATCGGCCCACACATACCAATGCAATGCAGACTACCAAACACACCCATTAAAAACCCAGCCCAAAGCATATTATTTTATATAAACTGTTTCTTCCGTATAAAAAGCAATGCCGTTTGCAAGCCAATCGAAATGCACAATGTAATTCCCTTTAACCAATAGAACTTTCAACACAAACTGTTTACCACTTTTAATTGCAATGGGTAAAAATAAATCTTTGGAGACATCCGACGGACGGTAGATTCTTATAGTACCAGAAACAGCAGAATCTGGAAAAGCATTGGGGAAAATAAATGTTAAAGAGTCAGCTGTCTGCTCTACTTTTACTGATGCATGCAAACTATCTGTATTCGACAATTTGTCTATTTTTTGTTGATAGACCAGTTCGTTGTCGTAATAGTTTTCACTCACCAATTCCGTATTTATACTAAATGTTTTATATACCATGTACAACATGAATACGACAAAACAGAAAAAAAAGATTGCTATATAATTGCCCCAATGTAATTTCATATTTCTTATTTTACAGGTCCTACAAAGTTTGTACGCACATTGTCTATTAACTTATCGCCTTCATAAATATCAATTTCAATTGACGTTTTCATTTTGGTAATTTCTTTTTGATCCAATATTATAAACATGGCGCCTTCCGAAATTGCGTTGGGCAATACGGTTGGTATTTTTCCTATCAATTTAATATGCCCAACATTGTTTCGGATTTTAAATGAAATAGGAATGGTATCGCGTGTTTTATTGATAATTTTAAAATTGTATAAGTTGCTGTACATATTATTTCCATTGTCATGATACAACATCCCTGGCGTACGCAAAATGGTAGTTTCTACATCTGGCCGGGTTGCTAATAACACAATCAAGGTTGCTATCAACACAAATAAAATAATGGTGTAAGCAATAATTTTCTTCGTCCACGTAAAACCTTGCTTGTTACGAATTCCTTCTTCAGATGCATAACGAATCAATCCTTTAGGCTTTCCAATTTTTAGCATGATGCTATCACACTCATCGATACAAGCCGTACAATTGATGCACTCCATTTGCACGCCATTACGTATATCAATACCCGTTGGACATACATTCACACATTGATGACAATCAATACAATCGCCTTTACCAGCTGCTTCTCGATCCTCGTCTCTTTTAATATGCGCACGAGATTCGCCCCGCACATAATCATAGGCAACATTGATAGAGTCTTTATCCAACAAAACCCCTTGTAATCTACCATAGGGGCAAATTGTTGTGCAAATTTGTTCTCTAAAACGTGCATACACAAAATAAAACGCTGCGGTAAATATCAGAATAGAACCAAAACCACCTAAGTGATTCAATGGATTATCAGACACAATTTTCCACCATTCATCGGTGCCGATGATATAGGTTAAAAATAGATTGGATATAAAGAATGAAAAACAAAGGAAGACAATATGTTTGAGTGTTTTCTTCCAGAACTTTGTAAAAGATACTGGTGCTTTATCTAAGGCAATTTGACTTTTCCAATCGCCTTCAATTAAGTATTCAACTTTACGAAAAACCATTTCCATGAAAATGGTTTGTGGGCACACCCAACCACAGAATACCCGGCCATAAACAACCGTAAACAATACAATAAAAACCATGAAGGACATCATGGCTAATAAAAACAAATGAAAATCTTGGGGCCAAAAAATAACGCCAAACAAAATAAATTTTCGTTCCAATACATTCAACAGAATAACCGGATCTTCGTCTATTCTAAGAAATGGAGTAATAATCAAAATAAGTAGAAAAAAATAACTTACATAATTCCGAGCATTGGTAAAGAAACCACTTGGCTTCTTTGGGTAGACCCAAACTCGCTTGCCTTCTGCATCTAAGGTAGAAAGTGAATCTCTAAATGCGCCGTCATATTGTATACTATCTTCTTCCACGTATTTTATTTATTGTTAATTTATTCAACTAAATCACCTTGTGGTTCTTTAGCATTTGGCGGATTGGTTCCTTTAAATGTTAAAATATAACTTGCTACTTCTTGTATCTGCACAGGACTTAACTGAGATTTCCAAGAAATCATACCTTTATCTGGCACACCATTTTTGATTGTTTTGAAAATGCTTCTTACATCACCACCATGCAACCAGTAGTTATCTGCAAAGTTTGGCCCAATTCCCCCCTCGCCTAGTTTACCATGACAGGCAGCACAATTCTCTTCGAATACAAGCTTTCCGGATTGAATGGCATCATCTGCAGTTAATACCGTTGCACTATTTTCATCTACTCTATTCGCATTCAATTTCATTTGTTCTTCAGCAACGATTAACGATTTTTCATACTCTTGAATTTGATTATCGCCATAACCTGAAGTTTGGTAATAATAAAAATACCCAAACGCAAAAACAATAGTTGCATAGAACATCCAAACCCACCAGGTTGGCAAGTTATTGTCTAATTCTTGAATACCGTCATAGCAGTGATCCATTAAAATTTCATGCTCGCGTTCAATAGGTACCGCATTTGTAAAGTCGAACATTGCTTTTTGTTTCTCAACATAACCTGAAGTAACAAAATAAGGAAGTGCTGTACTTAGTGAATACAAAAAGAATATCAAGCCAACCAACAATACAATTAATATACAAAGTGCAAAAATCAACAAGGTGGATGAACTACCCAATGAAGCACCTTCAGTAATCTCTGGTACAACGGAAGTCGCAAACGTTTGTTGAATCAAACAAAGGAAAGCGGAAATAAATAAAATACTTTTTTTCATATAAAACCTATCGTTAAATAGTTGACGTTTCATCGGTACCATCTTCTAATGGCAAGTTTGACATTTTAGCTATATTCTCTTTGCTTTCTTTAATCACCCAAATAAATACTATGGTGAAAAATGCAAAGAAAATAATAAAAGATATCAAGGGATAAATTTCAATTCCACCGATACTAGACATGTGATGTTTAATAAATTTAAGCATGTGTTTATTTCGTTAAAGTTGAATCTGAAACTTTTATTTTAATGTCTGTACCTAATCGTTGTAGATAAGCAATCATTGCGATAATTTCTTTATCCTTAGAAACAACAATCTTTTGGGTTGCCAAATCGTTAGAAATACTTTCTGCTTGTTTATTCAAATCAGCAAGCGCTTGCGTTTCATATCCGGTTGGATAAGGAACACCCAAGGTACGCATGGCAGAAATTTTCTTTTCAAGGGCTGATACATCAAGTGTATGCTCTAACATGTTTGCATAAGTTGGCATGATGGAGTTTGGGGATGTAAGCGTTGGGTCATACATGTGATTGTAATGCCAAGAATTTGGATACTTACTACCTACACGATGCAAATCTGGACCGGTACGTTTTGAACCCCACAAATGTGGGTGGTCATATACAAACTCGCCTGCTTTTGAATATTCTCCATAACGTGCAGTTTCTGAACGGAAGGGACGAATCATTTGCGTGTGACAATTGTTGCAACCTTCTCGGATATAAATATCACGACCTTCTAATTCAAGAGGCGTATATGGCGTAACAGATGCAATTGTTGGAATGTTTGATTTCACTAAGAAGGTAGGAATCATCTCTACCAAACCACCAATCAAAATTACAATCAAGCTGAACACCATCAATTGAATAGGTTTACGTTCAATGATGCGGTGCCATCCTTCATTTTTCTCTTTAATATATACAATAGGCAACGCAGGTGCTTCTGCTGCTTCATTTGCTTCAAATGTAGAAACAGATGCAACCGTTTTGAAAATATTGTAACACATTACAATAACACCCGTCAAATAAAACATACCACCTAATGCACGCAACATGTACATGGTACGCAATTGCAGCAGCGTTTCGAGAAAGTTTGGATAGGCTAATACACCATCTGCAGTGAATTCTTTCCACATTGCGCTTTGCGTAAAACCAGCCCAATACAATGGCAATGCATAAAACAAGATACCTAATGTGCCAATCCAAAAGTGAAAATTAGCAAGCTTGGTAGAGAACAATTCTATTTTGTACATTCTTGGTATCAACCAATAAATCATACCAAAGGTCAAGAAACCATTCCAACCCAATGCACCAATGTGCACGTGCGCAACAATCCAATCGGTATAATGCGCAATTGCATTTACACTTTTCAAGGATAACATCGGACCTTCGAAGGTAGCCATACCATAAGCAGTAATAGCGACTACAAAGAATTTCAATACAGGTTCGACACGCACTTTATCCCAAACACCACGAAGTGTTAACAAACCATTTAGCATACCCCCCCATGATGGAGCCAATAACATGATTGAAAATACAACACCTAAATTTTGTGCCCAATCGGGTAAAGCTGTATACAACAAATGGTGCGGCCCTGCCCAGATATACATAAATATCAAGGCCCAAAAATGTATAATCGACAATCGATAGGAATATACCGGACGGTTAGCTGCTTTCGGAACGAAGTAGTACATCAAACCTAAATACGGTGTCGTTAAAAAGAATGCAACGGCATTGTGACCATACCACCATTGCACCAAAGCATCTTGCACACCACCGTACCAAGAATAACTTTTCATGAATGTCACGGGAATCTCAACCGAGTTGACAATATGCAATACAGCAACGGTTACAAAGGTGCCGATGTAAAACCAGATGGCTACATATAAATGTTGTTGTCTACGTTTTAAGATCGTACCAAACATGTTCCAACCAAAAACAACCCAAATAAGTGTAATTGCAATATCAATTGGCCATTCCAACTCTGCGTATTCTTTGCTTGATGTAAAACCAAATGGCAATGTTGCTACTGCTGAAACAATAATTAATTGCCAACCCCAAAAATTTATACTACTCAAGGCATCACTAAACATACGGGCTTTACACAAGCGCTGTAAAGAATAATACACACCAGCAAAAATACCATTACCCACAAAGGCAAAAATCACTGCATTGGTATGCAATGGACGAATTCTACCAAACGAAGTAAATTCGGAAAAATTGAAAATTGGATACACCAATTGTGTTGCAGCAAGCAAGCCAACCAACATTCCAATAACTCCCCAAATCATGGTGGCGAAGACAAAATTCCGGACGATTTTATTGTCGTAGGAGAATTTCTCAAGCGAGTTCGTATTCATAGATTTATTTTATTTGTTTGTTATTCTTTTTTTTTATAATTCCGTCGTCAAAAAGCATCCTTTGGGCTGGAGTGTCTTCGTCATCGTATTGACCATTGTTGACCGACCACACACAGGCTATTAAAAAGCCCAGTGCGACAAAAATACTAATACCGATCAACACAAAAAGGACACTCATATTTCCGTTTGTTTCAACAAAACAAAGTAACCAATCAAATCAGAGCATTAATATGAGATATCGTTTGATTTATAATGATTATTATCATCTTTAATAAAAAAGATGCAAACTAGCTTTGCATCTGAATACAAACGTATTAATCATGATCATTTTAGTTTTCTTTATTGCGCACTGGTACTTATCTCTATTTATGCAAACTTTCTTTTTGCATCGGTATGCAGCCCACCAAATGTTTACGATGTCTAAAGGATGGGAAAAATTCTTTTATATACTGACGTGGCTTTTTCAAGGGTCGTCATACCTAAGTCCATATGCATATGGTGTGATGCACCGGTTACACCATACCTATGCAGATACTGAAAAAGACCCACATTCACCAAAATATTCTAGCGGTTTGTTTGATATGATGTGGAAGACAAAGAATATCTACAACGACATCTTGCACGATCGTATTGAAATTGACCCAAAGTATAAAAAGAATGTTCCGTATTGGGGATTTATTGAGAAGATTGGCGACAATTGGATGTCCCGTGTGCTTTGGGGTACCGCTTATGTTTTATTCTACATTCAATTTGCAACACATTGGTGGATGTTCTTATTATTGCCCATCCATTTCTTGATGGGACCTGTTCATGGAGCCATTATCAATTGGTTTGCTCACAAATATGGCTATATAAATTTTGAGGTAAACGATACAGCAAAAAATTTCCTGCCCGTTGATTTTCTAATGTTTGGAGAAAGCTACCACAACAACCACCATAAACTTGGTGGCAGAGCCAACTTCGGTGTTAAATGGCACGAATTTGACCCAGCCTATCCAATCATATTATTATTCAATGTCTTTCATATCATCAAACTGAAAAAGAATAATGATTTAATTTATATGTAGTCAATACGATTCCTCAAAAAAAGCACCTTAATTTAAGGTGCTTTTTTTGAGGAATTTAAATTTATGAATGTACTACTAACAGTGGAATTCGGGTACGATAGGCCATTTCTTTTGTATTACTTTTTGAAAACATCTTTTGAAGGAAATTTTTATCAGATCTAGACATGCATATGAGTTGAATATTATCGGAAATAACGATCTTTTCTAAACCGGAAAAAACATCTTCATTATGTATCAGTTTATAAGAAATGTTGTTATACGTAATTTCTGAAGAGGTCATATCTGCTATTCGATCTAATCGTGCTTCCTCTTCATCAAAAAATGTATTGTCGCTATTCACATGCGTAACCATAACTTCAGAATGAAATGCTTGAGCAAATGCACATATTTCTTTTAAATGAATTG
>JAYTLG010000172.1:0-24478 GCA_043729555.1 Cytophaga sp. | reverse complement strand
GAAGTTGTGTTGATTAGTGAGCAATATTATGTTCGAGTGGTAACCACCACATCGACGTCTTCTTCAGGAGTAACAACAACAAGAACAACGTATTACTATTATTATATGAATGTAATGGCAATAAAGTTTGATATTCAGGGAGAACGTGTTTGGAGTACAAATATTCCTAAATATCAAGTAACGGTTAATGATGGAGGGTTTTATTCTTCTGTTGGTGTCTTTGATCACAACGACAATGTGTATCTATTTTATAACGACAATCCCAAAAATGGGACAACAATGGCTGCAAAACAATATAGCACCAAGTCGCCTGCAAAATCACAATTGGCATTAATTACGATTGATACAAATGGTAAAGCAACAAAACGTGTTTTGATGCCAGCACCAGAAGAAGGAAAAGGAATTGCAACACAACCAAAGTTTTGTGTTCAATTAGATGAAAAGGAAAATGAAATATTGATATTGGGTTATATTTCAAGTGATTATAAATTGGGTAAAATACATATCAAATAACAGTTGTAAAGGCATCAGAATTAAAACCACCTCATTCATATTGAGGTGGTTTTTTTATGCATTTGAATGAACAGAAATGTCATTCAAATTCCAAATATTGTATATGTCATCATTTTCATACAATAGTCTTATTTTATATTGGATAGGTTAAATTAATTATATAGATTTATAGATACACAGCGTTATACATTGTGTCTATTCAAGCCATTCATGAAAGTTTATTATAAAATAATTGTAGGCCTTATTATATGTTCTGTAATTCAGTTCTCGTGTAAAAGAGAGTTTGAAAAACCGAGATGGAATACTCAAATTTTAGCGCCATTAGTAAAAAGCAAATTAACAATTAACGATATCATTAAAGATACCACTCAGATAAAAGTTGAATCTGACAATTCTATTTCATTGGTGAATCGTCAACAAATTTTTACTTATACAATTGATTCACTTGTTTCTTTAGAAGCACCTCAATATAAAAGAACGGTTAAATTAAGCAGTCTTGTTTTAGCAGACCAAACAATTACGCGCAGAATCTCTTTGGGTGAAATTGCGCTGCAATTGAAAGCGCAAGGCAACCCCATCGGGAATCAGATTTTATTTGCGGCGAGCTTAGGCTTCCCTATTATGTTGCCTGCCATCAATGATATTACTGCTGGGCCAATCAATATCGATGTGAATCAATTTTTTAAAACAGCAGATTTATTAAGTGGCAATATGGAGGTGACAATTAAAAACGAATTGCCACTCACCATTTCCAATTTGGCATTCGTATTAAATAACATTACTCCACCTTCTGTTATCACAACGCAAACATTTACAAATATTCTACCCAACACCTCTCAATCCAAGACGCAAGATTTGGCTGGCAAAACAATAGGTAGCAATATATCCGCATCGATTAATGATATGGATATTAATGGCGGTTTTGTACGTGTTGATACCTCAAACGCTTTATTGGTGACACTTTCTATATCAAACATTAACGTATTTTCGGCTACTGCAATTTTCCCTGCTCAAGATGTTGTGAACGATACAACCAATGTTGAATTGACAAGTTTAAATAATGTTGAATTAACACAAGCGCTCATTCGACAAGGGACGGTACGTGCCGATGTATACAGTACGGCCGATGATACAGTACGTTTTACTTATGAAATACCTACAGCAATTCAAAATGGAAATACATTTCAATTTGAAGCGATTGTACCACCCGCTCCCGTAAATGGAACTTCGTATGCAACTTTTAATTCGGATTTTTCAAATTATCTATTAGGATTAACTGGAAGATATGGCGACGTATACAATCAATTTTACAATGTATTGATTGGTAAAATCAAATACACAGGTCAAGTAGTTACATTGTCTTTGCAAGATAGTTTAGACATAACCTTAACACTTGTAGATCCAAAGGCGAGTTATGTTAAAGGGTATTTGGGGGATGATTTATTGTCGGTTGGTCCTGGAACGATAGATGTTGATCTCTTCAAAAGTATTACTGCAAACACCTTAGATTTTCAAACGACAGATATAAAAATAGTTTTTGAAAATGCATTGGGCATTCCGGCCGAAGCTTCTCTACAAAATTTAACAGCCTATAATACAAAAACGGGTGCGAGTGCGACACTTACTGGAACTCCCGTTAATCAAAACTTCCCGATTGCGCCAGCAATTGATGGCGGTGGTTTCCCCATCTCAACAAAATCTATGATAGACCTATCAACAGGCTCAAACGCTACAAGTTTATTAAGCATACTGCCAGATAAATTTTCCTACGCAGGCACATTCCAATTTAACCCTGCGGGCAATGTGAATAATCCGCATACAGATTTTGCATACTCGGGGGTAGATTTGAAAGCATATATAGATATGAAAATTCCGCTTTCATTGATTGCATCCAATTTAGTATTGTCCGACACGGCCAACTTTGATCTTCCAAGTTTAAAAGCATCCGGGTTTCAAGATGGTGGTTTTAAATTATTGGTTTGGAATGGTTTTCCGTTTGATGTAAAAGTTGATATGCGTTTCTTAGATGCGAATGACATACAAGTAGATAGTATTATCACATCAAATACCATTCTTGCAGCTCCCGTTGATGCAGCGGGAAAAGTAATTACAAGTAAATTTACGGCTGTGCCATTTTATTTTAGCGCAGCGAAAGCACATGTGTTGAGCAGCAATGCAACGAAAGTAGTATTCACTGCTCGATTTGATACGCAACCTATAAATACGCATGTAAGCATTTATAGTGATTATGCAATTGAGTTTAAAATAACGGGTGACATGAATATTTTGGTGAATAGCGGAAGTGGACAATGAAGAAGGTAGTTGGTATTGTAGTATTCATATGTAGTGTGTTTTCGCTTTATGGTCAAATAGAATTTGATCGCCCAGAAGCATTTTTATTTGAACGTAAAAATAATTTTTTAAAACGGGTTGATTCTTCGTATTTGGATTCAATAAAGCCATCAGAGACCGTTGCAACAAAAAATAAATTATTTTCGATTGAAAAACCGAAAGAATATACGGGCTATTTTTCTTTATATGGAAATGGGTATATCAATTCAAATTCGATAACAAATGAATTTGTAAAAGCTTATGCCTATAACTATTCCTATATAGATAACAACTTAAAGCAAGAGCAAGAAGATCGTTTTAAAAATTCTAATTCTATCGGTTATGATATTAGAAGTGGTTTGTATGGTCAATATAAATCCAAAAATATTCGTTACGAAGCCGGTATTAGTTATAGAGACTTTGCATCTGTGCAATTTTCGCCAGCCATGTTTAATTTAGTTTTTTATGGCAACTCAATGTATGCTGGACAAACGGCCGACCTTGATCCATTTAAATTGTATAACACCAATTATCAAACATTTTATTTGGGTGCCCGCACAACAGTGGGTTCCAAAAAGAATATGGAAATTGCCGGCAGGCTAGGCTTTGTACGTGGTGGTCGATTACAAAAAATAAATTCGAAAAATCTTAGCTTATATACCGATCCCAACGGGAGTTATTTAACATTGAATGGAAAGTTTGATGTGGCGTTTACCGAAGATTCTTTGTATGCAACCATTCCACCAATGAATGGTGCAGGACTAACTTCGGATTTATTTTATTCAATCAAAGGGAAAAAGGGCACGTTTACAGCTGAGTTGTTAGACCTGGGCTTTGTTAAATGGAAAGATGTTGCAACATATTCAGGTGATAGTTCTTACACCTACAGCGGCATCAATGCAGACGATATCTTAGGTAACGGCGGCATCAAATTGGACCCCGTCAATTTGACAACTTTTTTAGATAATTTAGGTTTGAAAAAAGTAGTGAAGGATGTGACTTATCTGTTGCCTGCTACCCTAAACCTTAGCTACTACCGCAATTTGTCTTCTAAAATTACTGTGAGTGGCAGTGTTCGTCAGCAATTTGTGTATGGTTATAAACCAAGAGTTTCGGCTAAATTGGCATACTATATAAAGAAAGATTTTGTTGTGATACCAACAATCGCCTACGGTGGCTTTGGTCGTGCAGATATTGAATTGGGTATTGCGAAAACATTTGCTGAACGCCTCATTGTATCCGCAAATTTAATGTGGTTTGAATATCTTGTGTTGCCAAATTCAACTTCTGGAAATGGAATGAGTGTAGCATTCAGTTATTATTTTTAACTTGTAGCATGCTTGCTATTCGCGATACGTTAAATTTACTTTCAAAAACCACCTTTAAAAGATTGATAACAATCTTTAAGGTGTGGCTTAGTTATCAGTATTCGAAACGTACAGGTAATGTTATACATCCTTCTGTTCCATATTCCATTGCAATAGAACCTACAACTTCTTGTAACTTACGTTGCCCCGAATGTCCGAGTGGCTTGCGTTCGTTTACGAGGCCTACAGGTATGTTGAATATGCCGATGTTTTCGAAAATCATAGACGAACTGTATAACGAAATTAGCTACTTGATTTTTTATTTTCAAGGCGAACCGTATTTGAATACAGATTTTTTAGCCATGGTTTCGTACGCCGCTAAAAAAGGAATTTATACAGCCACTTCTACCAACGCACACTATTTAACGCATGAGAATGCGCGCAAGACGGTGGAGTCGGGCTTAGACAGGCTTATTATTTCAATCGATGGCACTACACAAGAAGTTTATGAACAGTATCGCATAGGTGGTAGTTTGGAAAAAGTTTTGGAAGGAACAAAAAATATTTTGCATTGGAAAAAAAAATTAAAGTCTTCTACACCACATGTGATCTTTCAATTTTTAGTAGTTAAGCCCAATCAACATCAACTGAAAGAAGTTAAAAAAATAGCAAAAGAATTGGGCGTCGGGGAGGTTCGATTTAAGACGGCGCAAATTTATGATTATAAAAACGGTTCTGCTTTAATACCCGACATTGATAAGTATGCGCGTTATAAAAAGAACGAAGACGAAACCTATTCGATAAAAAATGGTTTATTAAATCACTGCTGGAAGATGTGGCACTCTTGCGTGATTACATGGGATGGAAAAATTGTTCCTTGTTGTTTTGATAAAGATGCACATCATGTAATGGGCGAATTGCAACAACATTCATTTAAATATATTTGGAACAGCGCTCCATATATTCAATTTAGAAAGTCGCTTCTGAAGTCAAGAAGCGAAATTGAAATGTGTAAAAATTGTACGGAAGGGACAGCCGTATGGGCCTAGCGACAAACAAAAAATTTTCATCCAACGATATTGCACGTTATTACGATGTAAGCGAAGATCATTACATTTATTTTTGGGATTTGAATCAAAGCCACGCTTTACATTATGGCTATTGGGATGCCGACACAAAAACGTTTAGAGAAGCCTTAGAAAACATCAATAAAGTATTGTCTGAAAAGGCTGTTATTACTGAGGGTACGAAGGTATTGGATGCGGGTTGTGGCGTTGGTGGATCTTCTATTTGGTTAGCAAAAAATAAAAAAGCAGTTGTTACAGGAATTACCTTAAGTGCCAAGCAAGCGGCACGTGCAAATGCCTACGCCCATAAAATTCACTTGAATGAACACGTGCAATTTGATGTGCAAGATTATACACAAACAAAATTTGACGCGGAAACCTTCGATGTAGTTTGGGCAATTGAAAGTGTCTGTCATGCTGAAAGTAAGGAAGCATTTATTCAAGAAGCGTATCGCATACTGAAGCCTGGTGGACGATTAATTATGGCCGATTTTTTTATAACGAAAGAAGGGGATGTGCAAGGTCAAAAAGAATTAGATGCTTGGGCTCATGGATGGGCCGTTCCATTTTTTGAAAAAGAAGAACAATTTTCCTCCATGCTTCAAACCACAGGCTTTCATAAGATTGAAATGTTGGATCGTACGGCTAATATCGTAAAGTCTGCAAAGCGTTTGTATTATGCATTCTTCCCTGGTTGGGTGTTGTCTAGGATGTATAATTTGGTGAACAGAAATACCACGGACTTGTCTAAAAAAAATGTGTACACGGCATATTACCAATACAAAACATTGAAAAAAGGCTTGTGGAAATATTGTATTGTATCTGCTGTAAAGTAAAAAGCAACTTATTTTTTTTGTTTTTTCAATTCTGTTGCCGCACAACCACACGAACTTCCACAACCATCCTTGGGAGCTTTAAACGTATTGTATAATCTTCGGGCAAGGTATAAACCCGACCAGCCTACAACAAGGCCAATGATGATATATTGCGTATTTTCTGACATAATCTATCGTAAAGCTACAATTTTTACGTCGATTTGGTTCCTTGAGTCAGATAAATGGCATGATTTTTATAACTTAGCATGCTATCTAATATGTTGTTGAATCCGATTCGTTATGAGAAGATTACTATTTTCGTTTTTACTTTTAAGCATGCTTGTACCAACCATTCAATCAAGTGCGCAAACTGTAGGTGTTTCCAGCTATCATAAAAAATGGTTGTTTGGGATGAACTGGGGTGGAGCATGGGAAAATGCCGATGTCCACTCGCGTATGGGTACAGGCTGGGGCTTAACCTTGGAACGTGAAATAATTGCAGACAATACAAGTGTATTTGGATTTTCTCTTAGAGGTAGATATTTACATACTTGGATGTGGGGTAGGGATTCTGCACCGTTTTATGGCATTCAAAATGACGAAAATTTAAATGGTGTTGCCAATCCTTCCATCAATTATTTATCAGATGGATATGTCTATCGAAATTTTTACACAAAGACAGATGAATTTTCTTTGGAAGGTTTGTTAATCTTAAATCGATTGCGCGCAAATAGTGGGTTTAAAATATATGGTTTTGGAGGTATTGGTGCTACTGGTTATACATCTAAAATTAATCAGCTTGATGGAACAAATAATATGTATGACTACTCTTCGGTATCTACATTTTCAAAATCTACTACAAAAAGTGATTTAACTAATTTGTGGGATGATAGCTATGAAACAGATGGAGTAGCGGGTCAGACGCGTAATTCATATGTATTGTCAGCTGCATTGGGTGTTGGTATTGGCATTAAATTATCTCCCAATGTATATTTAGGTTGGGAGCATAAATACACATTTACTTCTACCGATAATTTAGATGCAAATCATTGGAACAACAACAATACACCAAGTACTAAAAATGATCGATACCATTACGGAGGTTTATTTTTAACCGTAGCAATTGGTTCGGGCTCATCTCGCACCACACATGTTAAACAACAACAGTCAACGTATTATTCCACTCCTGATCCTAAGCCAGCAATTACATTATTGTTCCCGCATGAGAACCCTGTTTATTTAAATGATTGTGTTGCAGAAATAAAAGTTAGTGTTACGAACGTTACATCGGCAAATCAATTATCTGTTTTAAAGGATGGAAGTGTTTTAGCTAGTAGCTATTATACATTCGACCCTATTACAGAAGTGTTGCATATAAACACACCTATTACTGGCAATACAGTTTTTTCAATCATTGCCCAAAACAGTAGTGGTAAGGATACAAAATATGTAACCATTAATTGTGGCAAAGTGTTGACGACGCCTGCACCACTTGCACCAACCGTAAGTATTGTGAGTACAAGCTCCAAAGATTGTATTGCCAATGTTGTAGCGTCAGTAAAAAATGTACCAGATGCAAAATCAATAGAGGTGATTATGGATGGGATTATTTTGTCTGCTCAACAATATCATTATAATCCATATAATGGAACCGTTACAGTGGAAGCTCCATTTAATCAATATACAACCATTACCATTCGTGCTACAAGTCAAGGAAATTCAGCCGTACAAACAGTGAACCTAACATGTACACCAAAAACTCAGGTATTTGTACCAACTACAACCACAATTCCTGTTATCAATATTATTAAATCGGATATTGATAAATCAAACACTATCGACTGTATTGCTCGCATATCTGCATCGGTGAGTGGTATCAATTCGGTATCAATGATTAATATTACACGTAATGGTGTAGTGGTTAATCCTATGAATTATGCTTTCGATGAAACAACAGGCATATTAACAATTAACAATATAATTTTAGGTGAGAATACCTTTGTTATTAAAGCTCAAAATGGATTGGGTTCAACTACTGCTTCTGTAAGTGTTGACTGCCTTGTTGAATATATACCTAAGCCGCCACTTATTGAACTTATTCAACCTACTACAAAGACAGCTTCCTCTTCAACATGTAGAGAACGAATTGCTATTCATATAATAGGTGTTTCAAGTATTCAAGATTTGGAGGTTTTGTTGAATGGTATTTCAATTGCTAAAAATTTATTACGCTTTGATGCCAAAACTGCAATATTAACGTTTGATGCTGTCATTACGAAACAAACGATTATTGTTATCAATGCTAAAAATAAAGATGGCATTACATCTGAAACAATAACAATGAATTGTGCGCCAATAATGGCACCAACAATTACATTTACATCACCAGTAGCAAATCCATTTGTCTCTAATACCTGTTCGGAAGTTGTCACGGCAACCATTAAAGATGTTACGGATGCGAATGCGATTCGTGTTACGTTGAACGGGATACTATTAACGACAGGAATTGTTTTTGATGCAACGAATGGCAACCTAACAATACCTGTTAGTTTTTCAGGAAGATCGGAATTGTTCGTAAATGCTATCGGCAAGGGAGGTTCAACATCAAAATCGATTATATTGATTTGTCAACCAACGCCCAAGCCTATAATAACAATCGTAGCTCCTGCTACCAATCCATATGTCTCTTCGATATGTACAGAACAAGTTGCAGTTAATATTCTGCATATAGAATCTGTTTCAAATATTGCGGTAACCAATAATGGAGCGCCAATACCTACAAGTAGCTTAACGTATAATTCTGGAACAGGCGTTTTGATTTTTCCAGTACAATTTACAGGGGTAGCCTCAATTGTGATTACTGCTACGAATGTAAACGGTGCTACCTCACAGACACTGTCTTTACAATGCAAGCCAATTATTTTACCAAAACCAACCATTAAATTAATATTGCCTGTTGCCATTAATTCTATTTCTAAAACATGTCAAGAAGTAGTCAAATTGCAATTGACAAATTGTGTTGCTAAGTCGGATATTTCTGTATTGGTAAATGGACGAGCGTTGACAGAAGACAAATTAACCTTTGTTCAAAATACAGGAATCTTGACATTTGAGCTTGCGGTTGTAGGTACAAGCACCATTGTTGTTACGGTTAAAAATAATGGAGGTGTAACTTCAACAACACTATCCATTCAATGTAAGCCTACATTAACGCCTTCTGTAAGTATTTTAGAGCCGGCAGGTTCGCCCGTGATTTCAACGCAATGTTTAGAAAACTTTAAAGCAGTTGTAACGAATGTTACAGGCTTAAGTCAAATCAACATTACGTATAATGGCACTACGCTTAACAGAGGCTTGTTGTTTTATGACACCTTAACACATGTATTGTCTTTCTCACATGCGTTTCAAACGGATGGGGATCTTATTGTACAAGCATCGAATGAAGCTGGACAAGATTCTAAAACAGTTTCTTTGCAATGCAGACCTATTTCTGCACCTGAGTTGATTATTGTGAGTCCTGCTACAACGCCACATGTATCTGTATTATGTAATGATACGGTAAAAGCAACCGTGCAAAACATTACTTCTATCAATGATATTACAGCCTATGCGAATAATGTAGCGATACCAAAAAATAAAATTATTTTCAATCAAACTGCTGGTACAATTTCTGTGGTTACTTCTTATACAAGCGATATAGAAATTAAAATTGTAGTTCGAAATGATGCTGCCACAGTAACGAAGTCTGCATTTCTAAACTGTAGACCTATACTACAGCCTACAATTAGTTTGATAAACCCAGTTTCTGAAAATTTCTCTTCCACTACGTGTCAAGAAAATGTATTGATGACCTTAGAGAACATTACTTCTATTGATCAAATTCAAGTTAAGAAAAATACGGTACTTGTCGATCATGCATTGTATACGTTTGATGTTGCTACAGGTTTATTGACCATTCCTGTTCAGGTTGTTGGTGTAACAACAATTGATGTATTGGTAACCAATCAAACTAAAACAGCTTCAAAAACCATTCGAATTACGTGTAATAAACTTTTGTTGCCTACCGTAACGATAACAGCGCCGGGTACTGAAACGGCTTTATTAGAAAACTGCACAACAACTTTAAAAGCGACTGTTGCCAACGTAACAATGAAAGACCAATTGGTTATTACGAATAATGGAACGGTTGTAAATCCTGCTACATACACATTTGTAAATAATATTGTTACACTTCCAATAACGGTGTCGAATCGTTCAACGATTGTGATTACGGCTACAAATACAACTGGTGCTGCAAGTAATCAAATAATATTGATTTGTAACGCACCTAAAATTGTAGCTGGTCCTACCACTAATACTTGTCCAACGACTCCAGCAAGTTCCATCACAAATTGCTCATCGTGTAACGATACCGTTCAGGTAGCCTCTGGTGACATTACGGTTGGTGCAAATCAAAAAGTATGTATGCCAAATTCGTTTAATGGAAATGTTACCATGAATGGTGGTCAGTTGGTTATTTGTGGAACGGCAACCATACAAAATATTAATTTTAACAGTGGTGATATTGTAATTAATGGAAATGCTATATTTTCAAATTTGAATATGAATAATTCGTCTTCTGCGATCCGTAATTATGGAACCGTTAAGTTTTCGAATATTACGTTTAATGGAAGATTTGAAAATCATGGACAAGCAACGGTATTGTCAGATTTTAATGTGAATGCAAGTGCTGTATTTATCAATACTGGAACATTAAATGCAACCATGAGTTTCAACAACAACAATATTGTTTGTAATACAGGTACAATTATCGTTGGTGGAAACTTAAAAGACAATGGTTCGGCAGAGTTTACGAACTCGTGTAAACTAATTGTAAACGGACAATTACATATCGATAAGACATTTAAAAATTCAGGTTCGATTAGTGTTGCATCGAATGTTTTTGTAAATGGAACAGGTAGATTAACCATGGACGGTCATTCTAAATTAATTACAGAAAGTTTAATTGTGAATGGATCCATTGTGGGACCCTCTTCTGATTGCGCTTCTATAAGTATTAAAAATGAAACGAGAATTAATTCAAGCGGAACAATTCAAGGGAAAATAGATTTGTGTGACGCGAATGGCATTGAATTAACTGGAGGTTCGATTGCATCAACTGTAACAACCAACTGCAGTTGTTCAATAAATATCTCTGGTAGTTGTGGTATCAATACAGAGATGAACGATCAAATTACAATCTGTCACAAGCCGCCAGGAAATCCAACCAACACACAGACATTAACAGTGTCAAGAAGTGCTTTGGCTGCGCACTTAGCACACGGCGATGAGATTGGCGCGTGTATGGTTACACCTGCCGCTCCTGTAACTCCGGAAACACCTGTTACGCCAACAACAACTACACCAACAACGACGACACCAACAACAACCACGCCTACACCTGCAACACCAGTGGTTGTTCCTGTCGTAACGCCGCCTGTTACCGAAACAGCCGTACCCGAAGAAAAAATTACGATTTGTCACAAGCCGCCAGGTAACCCAACGAACACACAAACCTTACAGATTCCTAAGAGTGCGTTGGCTGCGCATTTAGCACATGGCGATGATATAGGCGAATGTATAACACCAACTACAACAACGCCTACTCCGACTACACCTACTACGCCTACACAGCCAGAAGTTGTAGCGCCAGTAGTTGTTCCAGTAACAACACCTACAGGCAATCAAGAAACAGAAGCGGAAGAAGAAAAAGTAACGATTTGTCACAAGCCACCAGGGAACCCAACAAATACACAAACGTTACACGTTTCTAAGAGTGCATTGAAAGCGCACTTAGCACACGGCGATGATTTAGGCGAATGTATAACATCAACTACAACGCCTACTACAACGCCAACTACAACGCCAACTACAACTACTCCAACGACGACTACACCTACACAGCCAGAGGTTGTAGCGCCAGTAGTTGTTCCAGTAACAACGCCTACAGACAATCAAGAAACAGAAGCGGAAGAAGAAAAAGTAACGATTTGTCACAAGCCACCAGGAAACACAACAAATACACAAACGTTGCAAGTTTCTAAGAGTGCATTGTCGGCACACTTAGCGCATGGCGACCATGTTGGTGTATGCCCGAACGTACAGCCAGACGTGGTTCCGACAACTCCACCGGCACAACAAACACAGCCATCTAATTCAAATACAAATCAATCGAATGGTCAAGGTTCAGGTGGCACAACCACGCCATCATCAGGTACAACTAAACCGTCTAGTAATACGAAGCCAACAACGACAACTAAGCCCGCAGAGACTACGCAACCAACGGAACCAGCACCTAAGAAGACCTCAGAAACACCGAGGCCTATACCAGCGCAGCCGAATACACTTCCTGCACCAAAAGATCAATAAATACACATACTGGTAACAAAAAAGGCGGATTCTATATCCGCCTTTTTTGTTACCAGTATGTTTGAAATGTTTTTATCATGTGTGGATGAATGTGTTTGTTTGTTGCACAAACTTCCTCTGCTGTTTGACATTTATCAGGCCCTCCAGCGTAGTTTGTAACAGCGCCACCTGCTTCACGAACAATCAGTATTCCTGCAGCAACATCCCAAGGTTTTAAATTGAATTCAAAATAAGATTCAAATCTTCCACATGCAACATAGCACAAGTCAAGTGCGGCACTTCCTAAGCGTCTTACACCGTGTGTGTTTTCTACAAAATGACGAATCAATAAAAAATATTGTTCGGCTTTCCCTCTTAACGAATACGGAAAGCCGGTAGCTATTAACGACTCAGATAAGGTAGTGATTGCAGAAACGTTTATGGACTCTCCATTCATATAAGCCCCCCCATCTTTCCACGCATAAAAACATTCGTTTCGAGAAGGTTCATGTACAACACCAATTAATATGGTATCGTCTTGCACTAAGGCGATACTAATACTAAATAACGGAAGTTTGTGTAAAAAATTTGTTGTACCATCTAATGGGTCTATAATCCATCGCAAGCCGGTTGTAGATTGTTCAACAGTCCCTTCTTCCGATTCGAAACCGGCTTCTGGAACCAAAGCAGTTAAACTTTTAATGACTAGTTTTTCAGTTTCTTTATCTACATACGAAACTAAGTCGTTACTTCTTCCTTTTAATTCAATATTACTTAATTCAAAATTCTTCAACTCGTGTAATTGAAATTCTCCGGCTTCACGCGCCAGCTTTGTGATTTGAAGAGTAAGCTGTTTTAATTTGTCTGAACTAAACATGGCGTTTTATAAAATAAATAGAACCGAATAATAAAGGAGCGAACAACAGTGCAAAGAAACCAATATAATCTCCGTGTACGGTGTAAAATGTTTTCGAGGTATTTAATTTTATTTTTTGAACCAAGGCATCTGTTACCCAATACTTGTTTTCTTGTAAAACAGTTCCACGTTGATCTATAAATCCAGATGTTCCAGTGTTCGCAGCACGGGCAACAGCACGTCGTTGTTCGATCGCACGTAAACGCGCATATTGGAAATGTTGTTTGTGTCCAGGCGTATTTCCCCACCAGCCGTCGTTGGTAATAATACCGATAAAATGTGCACCGTTATTGGTGTAGGCGCTTACGTATTCTCCAAAGATGGATTCGTAACAAATAACAGGTGCAACTGCAATGCCTGTTTCATTTTTCATTGCACGTGCAATACTATCTTTTCCTATGGGCTGTACGATGCCACCTAAGCTTTCGGTTACAAAGCCAAATATTTCTGGATAAGGTAGACTTTCTACACCCGGTACCATACGCGACTTGTGATAAATTTCGAATGTAGTATCTGGATTTATCAGAAGAGCAGCATTGTATGTGTCGTAATAAAAATTAGCATTCACTGATTTTCGAGCAGTAGCTGTTTTGGTTGTTTCATCCATAAACCGATGCGAATCAATACCTGTTAATAAACTTACCTTATTGGTAGAAGTATAATCAATCAATTGTTGGATAAAGGGATGTTGTTCAATTTTATCTTCGTTCAAATCGACAGGTAGTGCAGTTTCTGGCCAAAGGATAAAGCGTGTTTGAGGGCTGCGCACTTTTTCACTTAGATACAACATGCGTTCAAACTGTATTTCATACGGTATTGCGCGCGGCGAGCTTCTAAACTTTTCATTGTATGGATCTATGTTTGGTTGCACCACAACCACTTCAATTTCTTCACCTATTTCTTTGTAATTAAAATAAATAAAAATAGAAATAAGCATGGGGAGAACTATGGCGATACTGCTGATGTAATGAACCGATTTTTTATGAGCATCTTTAATCGAAGCGTATAACAAGACATTGATTAATAAAATCCACAAAGATCCGCCAAGCACTCCCGTATATTCATACCATTGTACAAGGTGTGTATTACTGGCAAATACATTTCCTAGTGTTAGCCAAGGCCACGAGAGCTCCCAGTTTAAATGCCAGTATTCAAATGTTATATAGAAAATGATAAAAGATGTTAATCCGATTAGCTCAGTTGATTTTTTTCGTACAATATAAAAAAATGCAAACGGTATTGTCATTAAGATAGCATTTACAACCATCGCAAATATGCCGCCTGCAGCTGTTGAGTTGTACACCCACCATGTAGTGCCAACATTCCAAATAAGCAAAGCCAAATAGGTGTACGCTAAAAATCGAACGCCTTTTCTTTTTTTTGTGTCTGCTTGTATAGCATCAAATAAAATTAAAATGGGTATAAATGCGATAAAAGAAACAGGCCCTAATTTTGTACATGGCCATGCTACGATTAAAGTAAATCCACAAAGGAGCGGAAATACAATTAAAGGCAACTTCAATAATTGTTGATATACGATTTTAGACATAACTTGCATGAAGATACAGAATTAAACAGGAATTTTAATTCTCTTACTGAAAGGTAATAAAAGTTTAATATGCAAAAAAATAAAATGGAAAATTGGTTGCTGCCAGATACAATCGAACAGAGCAAAAAACTCTTGCAAAGTTATGAAGCATTAACGGGCGTACAATTGTTTGAAGCCAACTATTCAGATGCCTATCGATCGTATTTGTTGTATCATGCACCCATTGTTGTGGTTTCTCATGGCATAGAGCAAGATCCTATTTTTAATTATGCAAACCTGACAGCGCAGCAGTTGTGGCACATTGATTGGGATGCATTTACTGCCTTGCCTTCAAGATTGTCTGCAGAAGCTGGGCGTTTAGAAGATCGTCAACGTTCGCTTGAGGAGGTTTCAAAAAATGGATTTGTAAAGAATTATTCAGGCATACGTATAGCATCTACAGGCAAACGTTTTAGAATTGAAAACGTATTGATTTGGAATCTGCTGTCGGCTGAAAATAAAATAATGGGACAGGCCGCCCTGTTTAGAGACTGGACGAACCTTTGATGTTTAAGTTTAAAGTAATGAGTTTTAAGAATGCACTTATAAGAGATTTTCTTAAAACTTAGTACTGAATCTAGCGGTTGTTCGTGTTTTAGCTTCTCACCAATGATTCGAGTTTTTTTCTTAAAACTTAAAACTCTATTCCTCTTTAAACGACGTTCGTCTTGTTCCCAAATACAATTCATATTGCATCAATCGACATTCAATTTTAGCATTGAAGAATTTTATTTTTCGTTTTGGTTTTAAGCCAATGCATTTTGCTAATTCAAGATTTCCGGTAAATACAGCACCTTTATAACCACTACATTTTTGTTTAAAAAAATCTCCAATTTCTTTGTAGGTTAATTCTAAGGATTCCTCATTGCCAAGTCGTTCACCGTATTCGGGGTTAAGCAGTACAACACCTGGCTGGCCTTCTTCAATAGGTGTGTCTTGAAAATCACATAACACAAAATCAATCAAATGATCTACACCTGCCTTTTCGGCATTTAATTTTGCAGCATCCAAGGCACGTTGATCGTGGTCGGATGCGATGATTTTAAATGGAAGTGTATTTTTGACATTTTGCAACGCCATTTTTTTTATGGTGTGCCACATCGCTTCATCGTAACCATGAATGTGTTGAAACGCATACTCATTTCGTATGAGCCCAGGTATTTTGTTGATGCCAATCATGGCAGCTTCGATGGCTAATGTACCACTACCACACATGGGGTTTATGAAAGGTGTTTCAGGATTCCAATCTGTAGCGATAACAACGCCTGCTGCTAAAGGTTCAGCCATTGGGGCTTTCCAAGGGTTTATGCGATAACCATGTCTTGAAATTGGTTCGCCAGATAAGTCTAAATAAATAGACAAATCACTTTCTCTCCAATAAATAAAAATGACTACTTGGTCGCGTAATGGCCCAGAGTCGGGGCGTTTACCTGTTTTTTCAACAAAGTAATCTGCAATTGCATCTTTGCATTTTACATTTGCAAAACGGGTATCGCGTATGGTACTGTTTTGTACAAATGAATCGATGCTGAAGTAGGTTGAATTTGAAAATAAATTTTCCCAATTAATTTTTTTCGCAATACGATATAAGTCATCCGGATTATCTGCTTTCGCTTCTTTCAATAAAAACAATACTTTATTGGCGGTACGCAAATGCATACACAAGTACATCGCTGTTTGTGCCGTGCCTTCAACAATGATGCCGTGGGGGACTATTTTTTTAATTGGAATTGAAAGCGCTTTTATCTCGCCTCCTGTAATTTCACTTAAATCGGGAGCGCAAGTGATTAAGATATCACTGGACTGCTCAAATATGGATGTTTTCAATAGATGCATGCGTTATGATGCAAAGATACCTATTTTAATAGGAAACTCTCTAAACTATAATGCCGTACAATTCAGTATAATAGAATTAAATACATTCTTTTCATTTTAAAAATACATATATGGATATTAAAGAATCGTTCGAGAAAGCGGCAATCGCTTCCAAATCACTTCCTGCACAATCAAATGAAAACCTATTAAGGTTATATAGTCTGTATAAGCAAGCGATTGAAGGTGATGTTGTAGGTGAAAAACCCTCCAATTTTTTTGATATTCCGGGCATTGCAAAATTTAATGCGTGGGAATCGTTGAAAGGAACATCTAAGGAAGACGCCATGCAACAATATGTAGATTTGGTAGTCAATTTAGCCAAATAAGTAATTTGGACGAATTAAATTACAGGCTTTTTATAGAATAGCGTAACTTGCAGTACTATGAAAAGTTTATTGCAACGAATTGCGGCTTTATTAAGCTTGAAGTGTCCAAGGTGTTATAAAGGCAACATGTTTACACATTCCAATATGTACATTTGGAAGACATCGCATTTGATGCCTGAAGCATGTTCGTGCTGTAAGCAGCCAATGGAGCCCGAAACAGGTTTTTATTATGGTGCTATGTATCTTAGTTATGCCTTGTACGTAGCATTATTTGTGCCTTCGTTTCTTATCACGGTGTTATACGATTTACCTTATTTAGAATTTTTAATATTCTTTTGTTTGCTTATCGTTGGGCTTTCGCCATATATCTTCAGGCTTTCAAGAGCGTGTTATTTGTATATGTTTGTAAGCTATGATAAAACCACAGAATCGTGTAAATGAAAACGTTTGTTGGATGTGCAGGATCGCAATTGAAATGTTTTAAAATAAAAAATGGGTCATTGAAAATGTTGTTTTCAATGACCCATTAATTAAAAATATATAAAAAATTTATTAAGCTGTTTGAAAAATGTTACGCTATTTGTGGAATTTAATAATTGTTCCGTCGAGTCCCACGATATAGGCAGTTGGCTGATCATAATCGGCTCCAAATAATCGACTGGTATTTACTGCTACATTCGACCAAGAGTTCCCACCATCTGTTGATTTTAATAAGGTACTTGTGTTATCATTAACATTGCCACCCACGATGTAAAGTTCATTTGCACTGACTGCAAAGAAGGAAGTGTAAACATCAGCAGTAGCGGCTGTTTGAGCAGGTGATGGTAATTGATTCCATGTGGCTCCACCATTGGTAGTTTTAAAGATGAAATTTTTGTCATAATTAATTGAGTATCCAACACAATAGCCAACAGTAGAATTGATAAACTCTATTTCAGCAAGCAGTATCGTATTGTTTGCGGGCGTAGTGATTGTGACAGGTTGATTTACCCAAGTAGCACCACCATCGGTTGTTTTAAAAATATTATTATCATACCCACATATATATCCGGTTGAATTGTCTAAAAATAGAATGTCATAAATTGAACTCATACCTGGTACTGGAACTTCTGTCCAAGTAGTACCACCGTCCGTTGTTTTAATTATTGACCCCGTTCTTGAAGGAGTACTCCCTCCAGCAATTCCATTTAAGGCATCAAAAAAGTAAAACTGTCCATAGTTATAACTACTGTTAGGTGTCGTTAATTTAGTCCAAGATGCACCCGCATTTGTAGTTTTAAATAAATCCCCATTATTAGCGCCGGCATATCCTTCAGTATCATTTATAAAGTATACACCGTATACATCACCAGTAGAGGCAACACGAACGTTTGTCCACGTAGCACCACCATTTGTTGTTTTGCTTACAAAGCCATCTACCCCAGAGATGTAGCCATGTGCCGAGTCTTCAAAATTTGCGTCTAATAGAGAAGGGAAAGTAACATGGGAGATGTTCGTAAAATCTTGAGGGTATGTAATTTCTGTTGCAGGCGTTGGTTCATCACCACAACGAGGAGTTGAGCAACTCAATATGATTGTCATTGCGATTAAGCTAACAACGAGCGAATATATTTTAAATGGTTGTTTTTTCATTGTACAGTTATAAGACTTCAATTATTTATTTCGTTACAATATTTTTCTATTTTTTTATTAAATAATGCCTAAAATGGCTAAAAATGAACAAAAAACGTTAATTTTATAACATGCTTGTTGGTGGGTGGTGTGTAACGGAATGAAAAACAATAGTCTTACATATACAGATGATGAATTGGTCGATAAATGTATCAAGCAGGATGTGCATGCCCAAAAGCAGTTATATATAAGCTATTCCCCTAAATTATTTGCCATCTGTTGTAGATATGCTTCTTGTAAAGAAGATGCTAAAGATATTTTGCAAGATTCTTTTATAAAAATTTTTAACAGCATTAAGACATATAAAAAAGCAGGTTCTTTAGAAGGTTGGTTGAAGCGAATTGTTGTAAATACAGCACTTACTAAATACAAGCAAACAAAAAAACTACTTGTATCGTATAGCTCAGATGTAGAAAATTTGGGTGAGTTTGTTGAAGATGAAATAAATGAAGAAGTACTGGACGATTATGATGAGCAGCTTTTATTAGATGTTATTTCAAATTTGCCAGATGAATATAGAATGGTTTTCAATTTACATTGCATCGAAAATCATTCGCATAAAGAAATAGCGGAGTTGTTATCTATAAAAGAAGAAACATCGAGAATAAGATTATTAAGAGCACGGAAAAAAATAATAGCCGTATTAGCAGATTTAAAAAAACAAAAGTAGTTTGATGTCTTTTGACGAAAAACATATTGACAAATCAATAAAATCAAAAATGGACAATGTTAAAATTGCTCCACCGTCAGAAGTGTGGGGTAATATTGAAGGTGCTCTTTTGAAAAATAAGATAATTGTGAGACGAAATAAAATTATTGGTACCGCTGCAACAGTAGTAACAACAGTTGTTGTAGCTACTTTGTTGATTATATTTTTAAGTGCAGATAAAAAAAATAAGATAAAACCGTACCGTCAAGAAATTCACACGGCAGATTCAATTATTATTTCCGACACAACAACACGAACTTCCATTACTTCAAATACTACAGTTTCAAAACAAGAAAATACTTCTAAGCAAAAAAATGCGATTCAAAACAATCGTTCAGTTGGTAAAATTAAAACAATAGATAACAATGATTTCGTTGCAACTGCCCCAGTTGAAACGGTAAATACACCCGTACAGGCTGATACGTCTACAGTAAAGACTGCGCCTGCGGAAAAAGTAGTCGTAAAAAAAGTAATTAAAAAGCCTGTCTATATTGTGCAGCAAGACACAATATACAAAGTAGATACGCTTTCTAAAAAGAAGAAGTGGTAGCTTATTCCTACATGAAAAATACCTTATTATTTATATTTACAATCGGAATTTCATGTAATGCGTTTGCTCAAATCGATACAGTATTTGTCGAAGAGTATGATACGATAATCGTTACAAAAGAACCTGTTGTAGTGAATTCTCAATATGTCATTACACGCGAACCTGTTGAAAAAAAATACCAAGGTTTAATTTATTTGAGTGCAGGGTCTGTATTGAATCATACGACGATGTGTGATTGTTATTCGAAAGATTCGTTGAAGGATGCGCGTCAATACGAATATTATTTTTCATTTAATGTATTGGTAGAAAAGGAAACAGAAAAACGATTTGGTTTTGAAGTCGGTGTGTCTGTCGATTATTTCAAACAAAAATACTCCTACCCGGATAGTTTACAAGGACAACAAGAAATAAAATCGAATACGACTTATCTCGGCATTCAATCTAGTATGAAATATGTTCTTCTTCATTCAAAAAAGAAGTTTACACTCTCGTATTACTTGGGATTAAAAGGGCTGTTTGCCTTGTCGCAAAAGGGATCCATGTATAATGTAGCCGATCCATATATGCCAAAGAATATGGCTGATGAGGCAAAGGTTTTTAATTATGGATTGATTAGCAGACTGGAGGCTACCTATAAAATAGGATACAATTCGGCTTTTGTTTTTGGAATTAATTATTATTTCGATTTGAAATATTATACCAATAAAAATTCAGATTATTACATACATAGGAATATACCAGGTTTGTTTGTAGGCTATCGATTTGGATTGTAGTCAACGTACAAATAAAAAATCCCAGCCATAATATTATGACTGGGATTTTTTATTTGACCTTATTGCAACTATTATTTCACTTTGCTCAATCGAGCACAAGTAACAATATTGTTATACTGCAGAACTACTTGATACATACCTGCACCAAAATTCGTTTCAATTTTTTGTTCGCTACCTGTTGATGTGAATGATCCGTTTGCTACTCTAGCACCTGTTACATCAAGTATCTCATAGCTTACATCCAAACCACTTTCTGGCATTTCAATATTGAAAGACTCTGTTGTAGGGTTCGGGAATAAGTTGATACCTGCTTGTGACATGGAAGCATTTACAGAAGTTGTAGTGGAACCGTCCGTGATAGACCAAAAGTAAACGAAACCTGTTGAGTTTGGAATACTGTTAGATACATATGGTTGCATAAGAATATCAATATTAGATGTCGTATATATTGAATTCGAAACCGTGCATGGTACTATGTCTACAGTAACTTTATTAGATATTACAGCCCCTGTATTTGCACACGTACTGTTGGAAATTAATTCAGCCCAAACTTCATCCCCTGATTTTAATGGCTCAAATGCATTAACCAACCTGAAAGTAGGGGAATTAGATGCAATTAAATTATTATTTACATACCAGTTGTAAATTGGATTTGGACCAACAGTTGTTGCTTGACATTTGAATAAAACAATATCGCCATCGCATGTTTGACCAGGGTCATCGATATGAATAGTAGGGACTGTCGTTGGAACCACTATTTTAGCAACTTCATTTGAATGCATACTCGCACAAATCCCTGACGTTTCTATGCGTCTAAAGTATCTTGTAGTTGTAAGGATACCTGGGTTATAGATAGAACTTGTAGCTCCTGCTATATATACATAGGGACCGCCAGCTTGTACACTCGTTTCCCACTGGTAAGTATATATACCTGTGCCTCCAGTTGGAGCCGTTGTTTGAATGATTGTTGATGCTGCTGTTTCTGAACAAATTGTTTCGTCTGCTTCGATTGTACCTGCTACTAATTGTGGACGTACTATAATATGAATTAAATTGCTTGTTGCGGTATTACATGGTGCAGGTGTTCCTGGATCTGTTACAACTCTGCGAATATATAGATCTTGCGTAAGCGGTGATGAAAATGTATATGTTGAACCAGTTGCACCTACGATTGTTGTCCAAACAATACCATCTAACGATACTTCCCATATGTATGTGGGTATTCCTACAATATTTGTCGGTGCTATTATTTGAGTAATTGCTGCTGGTATAGTATTGTAGCAGATCGTTTGGTCTGAACCAATCGTTCCTGCCCCGATGCCTGAAGCTACATTGATAGACATGGTTTGCGTAGCCGTGCTTGGGCTAGCACATAACGCATTGCTTATCAATTCTACTCGTACAACATCGAAACTTGATGTCAATGCTGTGGTTGTAAATGTTGTCGAACCACTTGGTGCACCTTGACTAACAGCATTTATTGACCACTCATAGACAGGTGCTGTGCCTCCATTTTTTGGCGTTGCAGTAAATGTTACTTGGCCATTAGGGCAGATTGTATTTCGGTCTGCAGTTATTGTAACACTTGGTTGCACTATAGGATTAACAGTAATAACGACAGGAGTAGAAGATGTTGTTGTAGGGCTAGCACAGTTTGATGAACTTGTCATTTCTACCGTATAGCTAGCACCATTCTCTGCACTTGTTGTAGTATACGTAGTATTTGTTGCCGTTGGGATATTCACTCCATTCTTTTTCCAAACATATGGTGGCAAAGTACCCCCGTTGGTTGGCGTCGCAGTTAATGTTACTTGGCCATTAGCGCAAATGGTTGTTTGGTCTGTCGATATCGTTACACTTGCTTGAATTGTAGGACTAACAGTAATAATAATTGTATTTGATAGCGCCGTTCCAGGAGCAGTGGTACATGCTGCATTACTTGTCATTACTACATCCACAGAGTGGATGTTGCCAGCACTTAAGGTAGGAATAAAAAAAATACCAGAACTTGGTGCTCCTTGGCTTATGTTGTTAAGAAACCATTCATAAAGTGGAGCAGTACCTTGATTGGTTGAAACCGCTGTAAAAACAACGGGTTGACCTTGGCATATTTCTGTTCTATCAGAGAAGAGCATAACAGTTGGTATACATTGGGCAAAACTGGTGCTGTAAATACTCGTTAAAAATGTGAGTAATAGTAATAGTTTTTTCATAAAGTAAAATATTGAAAGTTGGATGAAAACTAGGTGTTAATGTATTTAATTGGCAAAAGGTAACTCTGTATGGTTCTAGTAATAGTTTGTTCTAATAAGAAAGCCGAACGTATGTAGTACGTTCGGCTCTTAGAATAATTTTTTATTATAAAATTATTCAGCGTGCTTAAACTGTCTCAAAAAACGCACATCGTTTTCGGTGAACAAACGCAAATCTTTAATTTGATATTTTAACATCGTAATTCGTTCGATACCCATACCAAAAGCAAAGCCACTATAAACTTTCGGGTCTATCTTCGCATTGATTAGTACATTTGGGTCTAGCATACCAGCACCACCAATCTCTACCCATCCGCTTTGTTTGCAGATATTGCAGCCCTTACCGTTACAGATAAAACAAGAGATATCAATCTCTGCACTCGGTTCTGTAAAAGGAAAAAACGATGGACGAAAACGTATCTGTGTGTCTTTACCAAACATCTCTTTCGAGAAATGGTACAAGGTATTTTTTAAATCTGCGAAACTAACATTCTTATCAATATACAATCCTTCAATCTGGTGGAACATGCAATGGGCACGTGCAGAGATTGCTTCGTTGCGATACACACGACCAGGAGAAATAGTACGGATAGGTGGCTTTTGATTTTCCATCACACGCACCTGCACACTTGATGTATGCGTACGCAATACGATATCTGGATTGCGTTCAATAAAAAACGTATCCTGCATTTCGCGTGCGGGGTGATTTTCAGGAAAATTTAATGCTGTAAAATTATGGAAGTCGTCTTCAATTTCTGGTCCGTCAGACAAGTTGAAACCCATACGTTCAAATACTTTATAGATCTGCTCTCGCACAACCGATATCGGGTGACGGCCACCCAATTGGTTTGGAGTAGAAGGAAGTGAAGTATCTATGTTTTGATGTGCGCTATTGTCAGTACCACCCGCATGGAGTGTTTCTTGAATAGCTTCAAATTTTGATTGAGCCAGAACTTTTAATTTGTTCATTTCTTGGCCCATCGATTTTTTAATCTCGGGTGCAACCGTTTTAAAATCAAAACCATCAAACATATTTGTGATCTTACCTTTTTTACTCAGGTATTCAAGGCGGAATTCTTCCAGCTGTTCTTTGGATTCGATTGAAAAGGCTTCAATCGTTTGCGTTAATTCTTTAATCTTATCTAACATAGAGGCTACAAAAATAATAAAAGTTTAGGCTAGTTGCTAGTTTAAAGCTGCACATTTCTTGGGTCTAGGCATTGAGTTGCACCTACAGAACTTGAGGCGATGCCCCAAGCTAATCTATCAAAGCCCTACAGGCTTATCGGTTCTCATCGAATCTTCAGGCTGAAAGCCTGACATATCACAGCTTGGGGCATCGCTCCAAGAAAAGAAAAGTTGACGTTGCTACACTGGCGCCTTTCACCTCATGTGGTA
>JAYTLG010000171.1:0-3177 GCA_043729555.1 Cytophaga sp. | reverse complement strand
ATATGAAAATTCTGATTTTCCTGGAGGCGTGTCGCTATTTATTGCGTTAATCAAATCTGTTACATTCCCAATGTGTGACCAAGTTAAAATCCCTAGCTCTGTATTGAACTGACTATAAAAAGTTTCAATAGACCAACGATTTCGTTGATAAGCTGCAGCTAAAGAAAAGTTGGCTTCTTTAAAACCAGTATTGGGTAGCCAATAGTCGGGTGTCTTAGAATTGCCACCTCGCCTCAAAGTGCCTTGTGCCCGAACAGCTAGTCCAGGAACTTTTGAAAATCCATGTTCAATAATTCCAGAAACAACTCCCGCACGATTATTACTAAATCCACCTAAATTTAATAATGCCTTTGTGCCACGAAATGTATTGAGTGCCTCAGGTTCTAACAAGACAGCGCCACCTATCGCATCAGCCCCATACCGTATTGACTGCGCGCCTTTAATAACAGTAATTTTGCTTGCTATAAAGGGATCTATATCTGGTGCATGTTCATTGCCCCATTGTTGCCCCTCCTGTCTTATGCCATTATTTAAAATTAAAACCCTTGACCCATACATACCTTGAACAACGGGTTTAAATATGGTAGGTCCTGTTTGCAATGCTGTAACACCTGGCAACGATTTCAAACTTTCGCCCAAACTTGTTCCGCGCAATCGTGCCAACTCTTCTTTCTCAAGTACTGTCTTATTGCTTAGCTCTGGTTCATTTGAATCAACACTTCCTTCAATAATAATTTCCTGTACATGCGTACTATGGATAATTTCAATTGTAATGCTTGCTGTATTTGGCAAATACAATAAAGTATCTTTATGGATACAGCCAATCATATCAATATGCAGGGTGCATTTCCCGGCACATAAGGAATCAACTTGAAACGTGCCTTCATCATTTGTGAGTACATAATCATTTAGCTCTTGTACAAATACAAGTGCGCCCGATACAGGCTCTTTAGTATCTTCATACAAAACTTTTCCTTTGATTGTATTTAAACAATGCATTGATAGTTGCTTCGATTGTGCTTGCAGTCCACTAAATGAAATGCTCATGACAATCAAAGCAAAAAGAATATTCTTCACGCGATGAATTAATTTGATGTGTTCTTTTACAAGAACGAACTACTTAATAGGGAGGAATTAATAAACAGGAGGAGCCCTGCTTTGGCGGAGAACAGAAAAAATAACTGTTTCGCTTTTCCATAACATCATTGCATGTCTATAGACGAGCGCAATGCCAATAAATACGAAAACAACAGGTGCGATGAAATCCGAAAAGACGATGTCCAACGCACATATTGCACAATGATCTTCTGAAGAATGGGATATACCAATGGCGTGCTCCTCTTCTGAGTGATGGTGCAAATTGGGTATCACGAGTTGCGTAAAAAACAATAACGCGAGGCCAATAATTAATTGATATGTACTTTTCTTATTCAACACTTGTAAAGACAAAATTGGAATTAATAAAGTTCATTTACAAGAAAAAAAATAAAACTGTCTGAATTTAAGAATATTAAATAGGTACATGGCTTCTGCAAACTGTTGCGCTGCATCGGCTTGAGCCGGTAATTATATAAATATTCATAGCTTAATTAAAACAATTCTTATTTTTTTATAAAAAGTGCGTACATTTAAACTGTATTCAATGCGTAAATATGGAGAGGGGGTTTCAGGTTTTTATTTTTTTAAATAAAACCTTAACATTAAAAAATCAACTCTAAACGCATTGCTTCCGTATATACAAGAAATCTGTTTTACAAGAATTGTGTTATGTCTGTTTTAATAATTGGGAGTCGTTTTAAAAAGGGTACATTTTTTCTACTATCTATCATTTTAGTATTGATAGTGATAGGTGTTATCTTGCCCTCCTCATACCATGTGGAACGTACCGTGACAATTAACAAGTCTACTGAAGAGGTATTTCCATATTTAAATAATTTACATAAATGGGGCTCGTGGACTTCCATAAACATCCACAAAGATCATTCGTTGGAGCAACAATTTTTTGGGCCGGCACAGGGTATTGGCAATGGCTTAAGTTATAAAGGCGACAAATTAGGCAAAGGCACCATTACGATTACCGACAATGAATTAAATGATTATGTGCATTTTACATTATTAATCAATAACCGTTTTGAAACCACGGGCAATATTAAAACTATTAGTGTGTCCGATACCGTTTCTACCGTTAAAATCACCCTCGATGGGGATGTTGGCTTCCATCTTCCAGACAGATTTATCATTCTAATGATTGATAATATTGCCGGTTCTTTATTCCAAGAAAGCTTAAATCGCCTTAAAACGATTGTAGAATCGAAAAAAACATACGCTCCAAAGCGCTTATAGCATTTCTTTGCCTTTTTCTGCCTTCCTTTTTACTATCTTTGTACAATAATTACAATTAACGATTATGATTGACAAATTAGAAGCAATCAGAGAACGATTTAATGAAGTTTCTGAGGCTATTCAAGATCCGAATATTATTTCGGACATGAAACGATATACTTCTCTGAATAAAGAATATAAAGAACTTAGTAAAATCAACGATGTATATGTTCTATACAAAAACATCTTAGATAATATTGACAGTTCAAAAAAAGTATTGAATACTGAAAAAGATCCGGACTTTAGAGAAATGGCTAAAGAGGAACTTGAAGATTTAGGTATAAAAAAAGATGAGCTTGAAGCTATAATCAAAGATCTTTTAATACCAAAAGATCCCAACGACAGTAAAAACATTATCCTTGAAATTCGTGGTGGTAGTGGTGGTGACGAAGCGTCTATCTTTGCAGGTGACATCTTCCGTATGTACCAACGTTATTGCGATCGCATGAGCTGGAAAATGGAATTGATTGATTCTACAGAAGGTACATCTGGTGGTTACAAAGAAATTATTTGTAGTGTTGCTGGTGATGATGTATATGGAAAAATGAAATTCGAATCGGGTGTACACCGTGTACAACGTGTGCCTGCCACCGAAACACAAGGTCGTATACATACTTCTGCTGCATCTGTTGCAATTCTTCCTGAAGTAGAAGAAGTGGATATTCAATTAAACATGAATGATATTCGTAAGGATACTTTCTGTTCTTCTGGACCTGGTGGACAGTCTGTAAACACGACGTACTCTGCCATTCGTTTAACACACATCCCTTCTGGCACAGTAGTTCAATGTCAGGA
>JAYTLG010000170.1:0-5062 GCA_043729555.1 Cytophaga sp. | reverse complement strand
CTAATTGATCCAGTTGATAGACCAACTCTGTAAGCCTATCCAGCATGGTTTGATAGGGATTGCTTGCAATCGAATACTGTGCAATAGGTTCCCAAGTTTGTGTATGTAATTGCAAATACGACAGCGCTTCTTTACCAATCGTAAGTTTATAATCAAAGGCGGGATAGTTGGGTGCAAAATAGCCGGGATAAAAATAAATAAATTCTTGTTTCTTGCAATATTCAACTTTAAGAAAAATGATATATTTACCAAGACTATGTTTCTTATACGACAAATCATAAAATGCTATAATACCTGCCGCAGATGTTTTACCCAAATCAAAATACCCTACGCCTATCAACAGGCCGCCGTCATGCAACAGTACTTCAAAGGTATTAAATACATCCTTTGTAGAATCACCATACAACAATGCCTTTAACGATTGTGATGCCGAAAAAGACATGCCTTCGCGGTAACGCTGAAACAACTCTTCTTTTTCATCGGTAATACTAGCGGCTTGAATTGTGATATTAAACGTTGAATTTAATTTCGATAATTTATCAAAGGTTTTATTTTCTTTTAACGCATTCAATTTTATCCGCAACCAAATAGCGCTATACATTTGACTATTAAAATTTAAAAAATTGGTTGTGAAAACACGTTGCCCATTTCGAAACCACCCATCATAGAGATACCGATCAAGTTCCTCTGCTGTCAATATATCAGGTGTATGTACTTGTGCAAACATAAGTGTAAAGATATCCTTTAAATAGGACTATAGTCGAAAAAATACACCACCCGAAAAATCAAATTGTACGGTACTGGAATAACTGCCGATTCCAACGGCAGGTCCACTCGTTCCAATCCCCACCCCCAAACCCAAACCCGACAAGGGAGCTTGTACACGCGCTTGCAATTTAAAACCCCAGTTATCCCTTACCTTTATTTTCAAACCACCTGATAAACCAGCAGCCAAGCTCATTTGAGAAACCGAATTGGCCACCTTTACATTGCTGCTTGAAAAACCAATTGTTGTTGAAAGATAGGGTGTCAAGGTTCGAATGTCTAGTTTAAAACAACGTACAATCCCAAACATAACATAGGTTTGCGCATATCGCACGGTTGAATCTGGATAGAGTGGATATTCAATTTTAGTACCAAAAGTATTAACATTTAATTCATATGAGGTATGTTCATTTCTAATATACGCCCCTGAAAAAGTATAATTTATGGCACTCTTAACACGCGCCAATCCATTTGAACCAGATATCATCCAACCCAGCTGTGCAGCACCTTCAAACACATACGTTTTCGGTGCTACTATTTTCTCTTGTGCATATGAATGGGTGAACGACAACATCCAGCAAGTGATACAAATGAAAAAGATACGCTTGTTCATAGAATAAAGTTAATAACAATGTAGATAGAAAATAAGCATATCGTTGAATTCTTCCATAAAGGATTTCTTATCTTTACTAACCACGTATAAAAAATACTGTTTAATTGCCTAAACAGTAGCCTTATGAAATTGTGAGCGCGTATGAGTAAGTATCTTTATGGAATTGATTTTGGCACAACAAATTCAGTTTTATCCATTTACGATGAAGAAAAAAATGAAATATTGAATACTATTTCCATTCCTTCCATCTTATATTTTTCAGATACCTTCGATGTTACGCAACCCTTAAAATATTGTGTTGGCAAAGATGCCATACATGCCTATATCGATGAAGGTATGAAAGGCCGTTTTATGAAATCGATCAAACGTGTATTGCCACGAGCGAGCTTTATCGAAACACGCATCCACAACAAATTATTTAATGCATCGGGTTTAATTACCTTAATTCTTCAAGAATTAAAAACTAAAGCCGATGCCATTACAGGTATAGATTGTACGAAAGCCGTAATAGGCAGACCCGTTTTTTTTGACGACGACAGTACCATCAACGATTCGTTAGCACAAAAGCGTTTGCTTAAAGCAGCAGAACTAGCAGGCTTTACCAACATTCGTTTTCAATACGAACCCATCGGTGCAGCTTTTGCCTACGAAAAAACCATCACAAAAAAAGAACATGTGCTTGTTGCAGATTTAGGTGGTGGCACAACAGATTTTACATACATTATTTTAGACCCCGACAAAACATTCGAAAAAGACCGTCGCAGTGATATACTTGCTACAGGCGGTATCTATATTGGTGGCGACAGTTTTGATTCGGCTTTTATGTGGGATAAAGGAACGCCCTATTTTGGTAGAGGCGTAAGCTACGAATCCATGCCCGGCAAGCAAATAGATATACCACCAAGCTTTTTTAGCAATATCTGTACCTGGGAGAAAATGAATTTCTTTAACGGTTTGAAAGTTCAAAACGACATTCGTCAGTATTACAGCTATACCAACCAAAACAAAAAAATTAAAAACTTAATAACGCTGACCGAAAATAATTTAGGCTATTCCATTTTTCAAAAGATTGAAAAATCAAAAGTGGAATTGTCAAAAGAATTAAGTTCTGTTTTTGAATATCACAATTTAGATATTGAAATCAATGAAACAATTTCTATTGAAGAATACACTAAAATTATTCAACGCGACATTACAAAAATAAACACGTATTTAGATTCATTTTTAAGTAAAAACAACATCGACCCCAACACCATCGACACCTTATTTTTAACAGGCGGAACGTCCTTGGTACG
The DNA here is from genome assembly GCA_043729555.1 of Cytophaga sp. Taxonomy (GTDB): domain Bacteria; phylum Bacteroidota; class Bacteroidia; order Cytophagales; family Cytophagaceae; genus Cytophaga. Next base: position 2,389 of record JAYTLG010000170.1, on the reverse strand, counting down.
TGCCGTACAAGAATTATTTAAAACCAAATTACCACACGTTTCGATTAAATCGGATGACAACTTTATCAGTGTAGCAAAGGGCTTGGCGTATAGCGGGTATTTGTTTGAGTAGAGCGTCTGCCCGATGTTTGTTACAGATTACTTTTACTACGGATGTTTAAACGGATGCCTTCGCTTAAACCAAAGGCATCCGTTTAAACATCCGCCCTTAGCCCTTGTTGGTATTACTGCCTGCTCAGAAATAATATAAATAAACAGCAGAACAACGCAGGCTACCAACAAGCGATGTAGTCGCCTCCACAATTCAAGGGGGTATCAAAATCTGTTTTAAGAAATTCATAAAACCAACACTCGTATTGAATTCTTGTGACACTGTCCCAAGAATTTAACATCAAAGCCTCTTATGCAGTCAAGCTTTTTAATAGAACTCCTCCCCTTATTTTTTAGCAAATACTTCCACAACTAAAATATTCATCCTCAAAGCCAAGTTATTATACGAATAATCCATAACTAACTAATCCTCAATACCGTTTAAAACTATACACGTTTATTTTTTACCAGCATGATAAAACGAACACTCTATTTTAGCAACCCTGTTTATTTGAGTTTGAAAAATGGACAACTCATTGTTGAATTTCCTAAAGATGCAGACAAAGCCAAACAACAAATACCCATCGAAGATATTGGTTTAGTTGTGTTAGACAATCAACAAATAACCTTTACGCAAGCCATTGCCAATGCACTCACCGACCAACAAGCCGCTATGCTTTGGTGTAACGAAAAACACATGCCAAACGCCATGTTGGTCAACATTACTGGCAACTCAACTTTTACCGAACACCTGCGCATACAACTCGATGCCAGCGAGCCTTTGAAAAAACAATTGTGGAAACAAACCATACAACAAAAAATACTCAATCAAGCACAGGTACTAGACCTTATGGGGCATGACGGTACTCCATTGCGAAAGATGTCTGAAAAAGTGGGTAGTGGCGACCCTGAAAATATTGAAGGCCGAGCTGCCGCACGTTATTGGGATTTACTGCTACGCAAGTACCAAGTAACCCGCGGACAAGACGAACCCATGCCCAATCCATTTTTTAATTATGCTTATGCCATTTTAAGAGCCATTACAGCACGCAGTTTAGTTGCTAGTGGCTTCCTTCCTGCCATGGGCATACACCATTCTAACAAATACAATCCATTTTGTTTGGCAGACGATGTTATGGAACCCTACAGGCCTATTGCTGACTGGTTGGTATTGCAATGGTTGAATGAACTTCCATCCTTTCCCGAACGCTTGCGTACAGCCGACAAAGCCACCTTATTACAAATACCCGCTCTTGATGTTTGGATCAACGAAAAGCAAAGCCCACTCATGATTGGCATGCAACGCACCACTGCAGGCCTTATGGCATGCTATGAAGGCACGCAACGCAAAATTCCATATCCAGAACTACGTAACTAGTTTTACTATGTCATTAGACCGTTTAAATAAATATAGGATTATGTGGGTATTTGTTTATTTCGATTTGCCAACAGAAACCAAGAAAGATCGTAAAGCGTATACGACCTTTCGAAAAACACTATTGGCCAATGGGTTCACGATGCTACAATACAGTATTTATTCTAGACATTGCAGCAGCAGAGAAAATGCGGAAGTACATAAAAAACGCGTTAAGGTTAGTTTGCCAGAACGTGGCGAAGTAATCATTTTTGAAATTACCGATGCACAATTTGGTCGCATGCAATTTTTCCGCGGGCCAGATACCATTGACCGACCAAGTACACCGCAACAGTTGGAGCTGTTTTAAAAAGGTGTTTGTCTGTTCGCCGCGGCTAAGATGATTCTTTTGATTTTGATGACAATATATGATTTCAGCAGTTGTTGGTATTGCTGCCTAACATAATCAAAGATAATGAACGGCAGACTACACAGCCTACCAACAACCGATACGGTAACCTTGGCAGTTAATATTTACCACAAAAAAGAGTATTTATTAAAATTGGAATGCAATAATTAACAGAACAATTCTCAACGCTGCGTAATTACTCCAGCGGAGTAACATGTTTATAGAACTCCATCACACAAGCAAATAATCACGCACGGAGCTCCGCCAAGGAGCGACTTTGTCTGTTCGCCGCGGCGAAGATGATTCTTTTGATTATAATGATAATAAGTGATTATAAAAATACGTCAAAAACGGTTTAAAACCACTTTTCAATACCATTAGAAACTAAAAAAGCTTCCTTTATCGGGAAGCTTTATAGTAAATGAGATTAACTTTTCAATCCTAAAACGGCACATAACTAGTTGTAAATCAATTTAAAATAGAGAGGTACGTTGTTGTTAATCTCAATATTTTAAAGAACGAAAGCAAATCACAAC
>JAYTLG010000169.1:0-6829 GCA_043729555.1 Cytophaga sp. | reverse complement strand
AAGCACCCATGTGTCTTCCAGGATAAATTGGATTCGAAATCAAATGAATTTTATTGAAGCTCCGGCTTGGACGAAGCAATCAAAGTAATCCATTATTAAAATGCTTTAGCACTTTTCCGGATTGAAGATGATCTTCAACTTGTTGTTTAATATGACCAATCGATTCTAATCCAAAGCCACTGAGTGCCATACTTACGTAATACGTAATTTGATAGTAGGCTTCATTTTTCACTCCCTGCATTGCCTTCATCCCTGCATTGGCAGCATCTGCTACGTCAACTTTTTTAGACGGAGTTTGTTCATGCACATCTTGAAGGAAATTATCCGGATTTAGTTGATCATCGTGTATTTCATTGTTTGCAAGCCTGACTTGTGTTGTAGCGCGGTTTAAGGGCGGACAAGAAGAGCCTTCTAGACCTTTGGTAATCAGTGCTGCAGAAACTTTGTTCTGTGTTTTTAATTGTGCCGCTACTTCGGTTTTGTAATGGGCATGTGTAAAGCCCGTTAGCATGTGATTGCCATTTTTTGCACGTACGGGTTGCATCATTTTTTCGAACGTTGCTAAAAAAGGACGCTTAACCATTTCTTTTCGTATGGTTTTTAAATTGAACAACAAGGAATGGAAGTTTGATTGATCTATATATCCCCATCCAATCTCTTTATCAGAAAGTTGGCAGGCAATGTCCGTTGTTGATTTATTTGTATTGGCATTAAATGTATCTAAGATGTTTTTAGAAGTTACTCCGAATTTTGGAGCAACGCTATCCGTTCCATGTATGATGCAGGGATAGCCAAAGGAAGCAATAGCAGCGGCAAAGAATGGTGCAAGATTATTATAGCGATTGAATCCATCGTAATTATCTCCGATATCAATAATTAGCGGTAACTGTGTTTGTGTGCGGTCTGTATAATCCCATAAAACATCGAAGAAAGCTTTGTTCTCATCGAAGCTTTCGCGCTTTAATCGTTGCGCTTCTAAGAATGCTCCTTTTTGAAAATCGGGTACTACATTGCTTGTAAGCAACTCAGACATGGCCTCAAATGCGCGCGTATACGTCAAGTCCGTAGCAGATAAGGTTGTGCAAAGGTCTTTTTCAAAATCAGTTTTTGCAATAGAATGGTTTACCATAAAATGCAAGTCAAGCGGCAATAGTTGTGTGTAATTCGCCTTTAAATTCTGTAGCCAAACGATTTCAATATCTGTAGGGGGAAGCATTAATAGAGCCGTCAAAATAGTTGCTCGGGTTGTTAAGCTATATGTAGTATTCGAAAGTGCATTTTCAACTTCGACCAATTCATCTTCTTTTAAACTTTTACTTCCTTCAGGACCGATTCCTTTTTTCTTTAAAAGTCCTTCCAATCTATTTAATGACATAGCCTTGATGCTGTTTTGATTTGCTATAAAATTAAGTATTTTTACGTAAATACTAATCATGGATAGTAATATTAAAGACGCAGATGTACAAAGAAGATCTTCTGGAAGGTTGACAATACTTTATATTGCTGCACTATCGGCCGTTGCATTACTTACTATCTTAGGTCAGTTTTTAATTCAACAATCGATCGAAAAACAGTTGAGCGATTCGTATGTTGTTAATATGGCTGGCAAGCAACGTTATTCAAGTCAGGAAATTTCTAAGTTGTGTTTGTTGATTCGCAATGATACGAAGCACGATGCATACCCTCAGACTGCATTTGCATTAGATACCCTTCTGTTGCAGTGGAAGGAGCGCCATTTTGGATTGTTAGAAGGTAGTAAACGTTTGAATTTACCCGCAACAGAAAGTGCTGCTGTGAAAGAAATGTTTGCTAAAACTGAACCTTATTTTGAGGTTGTTTTCACGAATGCAAGTTTGATTTCTGATGAAGCAAAAAAGATTCATAAAGATACAGCACGCATTGAGATGTCGTTAAGGACGGTGTTGGATAATGAAGCCTTATTTTTAGGGCATATGAATAAGATTGTTTATCAATATGATAGCGAAGCACGGAATAAGGTTTTGTTTTTAGAGAAAATTGAATTCATATTGTTCGTTTTAACAATCTTAATTTTGATTGTTGAAGGCGTTTTTATTTTCAGGCCTGTATCAAAACAAATTAAAGCGATTATTTCTGACTTGATCAATGCGGAACATAAGGCAGCAGCATTAACGCATAAAGTTACCATTGCGAATAATTCGTTAAACAGAAGTCTGAAAGATATTAAAGGTATTAATCTAGCCTTAGATGCCGCAACAATTATGATTCGGACGGATCGATACGGCGTGATAACGTATGCAAACGATCGATTCTGTTCTATTATAAAATATTCAAAAGAAGAATTAATAGGACAACGTTTGGATATATTAAGTAGTCAATTTCACACGCAACATTTTTTTGATGTCATGTGGGAGACTATTTCTAAAGGGAATATTTGGAATGATGAGATTCGGAATAAAGCGAAAGATGGCAGTTATGTTTGGCTGGATACGACTATTATTCCTGTTTTAAATGAGGAAAATATTCCCTTTCAATACATTGCTATTTATACAGATTTGTCTGAAAAATTCAAACAAAGTGTTACCGAACATAAAATCAGAACAAGTTCTGTGCTGGAAGGCCAAGAACGGGAGCGAAGAAAAATTGCACGTGAGTTACACGATGGTTTAGGGCAAATGTTGACAGCCTTAAAGTTTACAATTCAAGGAATGAAGCCAGCATCTTCTCCAGAAGAGCAAACCTATGTTGATGGTATAAAGCAGATGCTTCTTGATACGATACTTGAGGTACGCAGAATTTCATTTGATTTAATGCCGAGTGTATTAAATGATTTTGGTTTGGCTGCGGCATTGAAACATTTAAGCGAACGTTTCTCTGTTGTTTCAAAAAGTAAAGTGTCAATTGAATATGTCGGTCTTAAAGATATTGGAAGATTTGATAAAAATACCGAAATTAATATTTATCGTATTGTGCAAGAAGCATTAAACAATGCAATTAAATATGCAGAAGCATCTACTATTGTATTGGATTTGCAAGTAGAAAATGGAAGTGTTGTTTTTACAGTAAAAGATAACGGGAAAGGATTTACTCCTCAGGATAAGCGAAAAACGGATGGTACAGGTCGTGGAATGACGAATATTCGAGAAAGAGTGAGTTTGTTAAATGGAAACCTTATATTTAATAGTATAATTGACGAAGGAACAACAATAACAGTTGAAATTCTTCCAATAATTGTTTAGAACCATGGATAAGATTAAAATTTTATTAGTAGATGACCACACGATTGTAAGAGATGGTGTTAAGGCTACTCTAAGAGATCAGGATACTTTTGTTATCGTAGGCGAGGCTATTAATGGCATAGAAGCTATTGAAGCTGTAAAACAACTCAATCCCAATGTTGTTGTAATGGATATTACAATGCCTGAGATGAATGGCATTGATGCTGCTTCCATTATTTCGAAAAAATATCCTTTATCTAAAGTGTTGATGCTATCGATGCACGATGATGAAACATATATTTTAAAATCTGTTGAAGCGGGTGCTTATGGATATCTCTTAAAAGATGTCGACAAGTCTGAATTTGTAAAAGCAATCACTGCTGTTTATAATGGTGAAAAGTATTTCAATACAGCGATCTCTAGTGTATTGGTTTCAGGCTACTTGAATAAAGTAAAACAAAACGACCAACAAGAAATCGCAGCAACGAACGATTTTGATTTAACAAAACGTGAAAAGGGGATTTTAAAAATGATTACTACGGGTAATAATAATCGAGAAATTGCAGATGGTTTAGGTATTAGTATTCGTACGATAGAAACACATCGTGCTAACATTATGAAAAAATTGAAAGTTAAAAATGCAGTAGAATTGGTACGTGTAGCTTTGGATGAGAAGATTGTTTAATCAATCTTAATTCATGAATACTAAAATTCAAAAATAAAAAAACCACTTGTATGCAAGTGGTTTTTTTATTTTTGAGAGCTCTTTAAATATATATTGGTTCTTTGGATCGCATTTTCTCGAATATTCATATAAAACAAACGGTAATCACTGAGGTGATAACTTTTGCCTATATGTATGTAGCCCTTTTGTTTTATTTTATTTACCCAAAGTATGTTCTCGTGTATTTGAGCATCACATACTGCGGTGTCAATTTGATTGAGTCTCCTAGGAGCCCCACCTTGATTCAATGAGGCCGGCGCATAAGTAGTATTGGTTTTCCATGTGAGCGGATTTGTACACGCACCTCCATAGAAGAAATTTCTGTCTTTTAAATCTGTACCATACTTGAAACTATTCCAAGTAATAAAACAATTGGTCTGATTTGCATCTATGGAAAGCGGAATGCTAGAAAATGTAGAATCTGAAATTGGCATGCCAATTAAATAGGCCGCCACCATTAATTTTTGAATTTCTTTTCCATCTATTTCTTCTTTAATCAATCGAGTAAGGTGCATGGTTCCTTGGCTGTGCCCTGCAAGCATAAATGGACGACCATTATTGAAATGACTTATGTAATAATTGAATGCTGCCTTAACATCCGAGTAGGCAAGGTCTAATGCCTTGGGTCCATTTTTTTTATTTAAAAACGACTGCACAATAGCTTGTCTATACAATGGTGCATAAACCTTCGCACAGGCATTAAATATACTTGCTTGCGATGCAACAATATTCCCAATGCGGGCATAGGAATGGATATTATCTATACAAACATTCCATTTTGTGCCAAAAATATAGGTGGTTGGATATACATAAAAAACATCAATGGCAGCACTGTCTTGTTTGTCAGGAATTGCACACGTTTGGGGTATGCAATCTGCCGCATCAAATTTATTTGGCAGGGCCATCCAACTACTTTCCAAGTTGTAATTGGGTTGTGGTACTGTTTTGCAATTCTCAATTTTTTTAAAAGGGACACATGAAAATAGAAGAAGACACAAAAGGCTACTTAGTATAATCTGCATGGCATGTGTCTGATTCATACTTACTAAGTTACTTAAAATATGCCAGAATTTCGCCAAATGGCATTAATATGCTTGAAAGTGTATTTCCTACTATTTTTTAATTACGTAATTTAAAATAAGTATTATTACTTAGTTATTACGTAAAGTATTTCTATATTTGTACGTAAGTAATGATTTAACCCTTTATCTAAAACGTACATGGAATCTTTAAAAGCTTCAAAAATTAATTTATTTAGCTTCTCCACCCCAAACATGAAAGCATTTCACATGACGTGGATGGCTTTTTTCTTATGTTTCTTCGGATGGTTTGGTATAGCACCTTTGATGGTTGTTGTTCGAGATGAACTTGGTTTAACGAAAGGTGAAATAGGTAATATTATGATAGCCTCTGTTTCGATAACGATATTTGCACGTTTACTTATTGGTTATTTATGTGATCGTATTGGGCCACGCATCATGTATTCAGCATTGTTGATATTGGGCGCATTTCCTGTGATGATGATTGGTTTGAGTCATGATTACACTTCTTTCTTGATTTTCAGATTGGTTATTGGTGTTATTGGAGCTTCATTTGTTGTAACGCAATTTCACACATCTGCCATGTTTGCACCTAATGTAATTGGCACTGCAAATGCTGTTACCGCTGGTTGGGGGAACTTAGGTGGTGGAGTTACACAAGTTGTAATGCCATTGATATTTGCAGGTTTTGTTGGCTTAGGTTTTACAGCTGGTGAATCATGGAGATTAGCAATGGTTGTTCCAGGTGTTGCTTTGTTAATTATGGGTGTTCTATATTACTTATATACTACGGATACACCGGAAGGAAACCTTGCAGATTTGAAAAAGCTAGATCCTAATTTTACTTTAAAGAAAAAACAATCTCAAGTATCATTTGGTACCGTATTGAAAGATTATAGAGTTTGGGTATTAGCATTTTGTTATGGTGCATGTTTTGGTATTGAAATTACAATTGATAACATCGCTGCATTGTATTTCAAAGATAAATTTGATTTGTCACTTGAAGTAGCGGGTTTGATCGCCGCTTCGTTTGGTATGATGAACCTGTTCGCGCGTGCCTTGGGTGGTATGTTGAGCGATAAGGTTGGTTTGACTAAAGGATTAAACGGCCGTGTTTTGGTATTGGGATGTTGTATTTTGTTAGAAGGAATTGGCATCTTAGTTTTTGCAAATATGGAAGTGTTGGTATTTTCAGTAGTATCCATGATTGGTTTTGCATTGTTTGTTAAAATGTCGAATGGTGCTACGTATGCAGTTGTACCTTTTGTAAATAAAAATGCGGTTGGAAGTGTAGCTGGTATTGTTGGAGCAGGTGGTAATATTGGTGCAGTGATGATGGGCTTTTTATTTAAAAGTGAGAACTTAACCTACAACGATGCATTTTCGATTATAGGATATTGTATCTTAGCAATAGCAGCATTGGCGTTTACAATTCGTTTTGTAACAGCAACTGCACCTTTGGAAACAGAATTGAAAATGAAAGAAAGCATAGCTTAATAGAAGATATATTATTCGATTACCCCTTTTAAACGAATACAATTATGGCTTCTTCAAATAAAACATATTCATCAACCTGTTCTTATTGCGGCACAGGCTGCGGCGTTAAGATTCATAAGTCGACCTCAGGAACGCTTTCAATAGAAGGCGATGAGTCACATCCTGCGAACAAAGGTATGCTATGTTCAAAAGGCATGAACTTGCATTACTCTGTTATGGATCAATCCGATCGTTTGTTGTATCCTGAAATGCGCGGGAATAGAAATATGCCATTGCAACGTGTAACATGGGATACAGCCTTGGATAGAGCTGCTGCTGTATTTAAATCGTTGATTGAAAAATACGGTCCAGACTCGGTAGGTTATTACGTA
>JAYTLG010000168.1:0-6735 GCA_043729555.1 Cytophaga sp. | reverse complement strand
ACATGGCTATGATTGTAGGGCCGCAGTTGCCCTATACAGAAAAAGAAAAATTTGTATTGGATCAGTTTATTGCCAACGGTGGTAAAGCAATGTTTGTTTATGATGCCATAGACATTCGTAAGGATAGTTTGAAGAATGGAGAAACGTTTGGTTTGAATAAAAATGTAAACCTAGATGATTTGTTGTTTAAGTATGGTGTTCGTTTAAATCAAACGGTTCTTGAAGATATTAACTGTGCAAAGACGGTTGTTCAGACAGGTTTGAACGGAGAAGTACAAGCAATTAATTTTCCGTATTATCCGGTTGTATATCAATTTGGTTCGCATTCCATAGTTAAAAACATGGATGCTGTGATACTTCGATTTGCAGGTTCTATTGATACCGTAAAAGCTGCTGGAATTAAAAAGACCCTCTTAATTCAAACATCGAATCAAACAAAAGAAACTCAAGTCCCTTTTCAAATTGATTTAGATGTATTAAAAAAGACGCCTGATCCAGAAACATTCACAAGTGGGAGTAAGCCTGTTGCATGCTTATTGGAAGGTTCATTTACATCCTTATATAAAAGTAGACCGTCGCCATTTAATGGTGTGTCAGCTGTGTCAGGATTAAAGCCTTCTAAGATTGTTGTATGTGCAGATTTAGATATGATTCGCAATGAGTATGATGTGAAGCGCAATATGCCTGTTCCTTTGGGCTATGATAGAGATATGCGTTATATCTTTTCGAATAAAGAATTTATAATGAATGCGGTTGATTATTTAATGGAAGAAGATATGTTGCTTGTTCGAGAGAAAGAAGTAGTGATGCGTCCATTGGATCAACAGAAAATTAAAAACGATAAAAAGTATTGGCAAATCGTAAATATCGGGATACCAATATTGATTGTTATGCTATACGGTATTGGGCGTTATGTATGGCGCAAGAAAAAGTACGGTACACCACCTAACGCTTAAATCTTTTATGTTATCAGGAATTACAAAACGCGTTAAAATATTATTTCTACTGACTATTATTACAGGTGCAATTGCTTTTTGGACAACCATAAGCAAGAATACATCTGGTAAGCCAGTGTATTCAGACTTTGTGGTGATTGATACTGCAGACATCGTTAAAGTAGCATTTACATCTTTGGGCGAAACACATTTCGTATCTCCTAAAACAAGTAGTGTATGGTTTATAGATGCTAAATACGATGTTCGTAAAGACATTATTACCACAATGAAATTAGGCTTAGCACGCATGGAAGTTAAGATGCCAGTGCCGAGTGAATTGAAGGAGGAAATAAAAAAACGTTTGTTAACTGAAGGTGTTCACGTTGAAATTCAATCAGAAATTGGCAATACTGAGTTTTGGGTTTTAACCAACGATAACGATAATAACAGTTCGTTTTTTATTAGTGCGAAAGATGCAGAGCCTTATATTATTCATGTGCCTGGTTTTACAGGCGATTTGACAGATTTGTTTAAGTTAAAAGCAGCCGACTGGAGAAATAAAGCCTTATTCAGAAATGTCGTTGGCGGTATACAAGAAATGTCTGTTGCGTACCATTCTTCAGCCAAAGATGGATTTACAATTCAGCAAGAAATGGGTAAATATAAGGTTGTCGACATGCCGAATGCAGATTCCACACGGTTATACACGTATTTATCTAACTTTCAACGTGTAAATGTGGATAGTTACCTTGTTGGTAAACAGCGAGATTCTGTGGAGTTTCTGTTGAAAACACAACAACCAGAAGTTGTTATAACGATGGTTGATAATGACAAAACACGTTCTAAAACAATTCAGATATATAAGGCTTTGCCTGGCAATAAAATTTTGTTTGCTCGAATTGTGGATAACGGAGAGTTGATAACATTGAACCCCGAACACTTTATTAGAATATTGGTAAGAAAACAATGGTTTATGGATAAATAAGCCATTATTCCTTAGAATATTATTGTACAATTAATTATTTTTACATCAATCTATTTTTGGTTTATTTTAAAAAAACATTAAAGAATGAAATTTGTCGTTTCTTCAAATGCTTTACTTAAGCAATTAACAGCGATTAATGGTGTTATTACATCAAATCCTGTTGTACCCATATTGGAAAATTTTCTATTTGAAATAGGAGATGGGCTTTTAATTGCTTCGGCATCCGATTTGCAAACATCAATGATTACAGAGATTGCAGTTGAAGCAAAATCAAAAGGTAGCATTGCTGTTCCTGCTAAAATCTTGTTGGACACGTTAAAAAACTTACCAGAGCAACCAGTAACTTTTACAATCGATCCGGAAACGTATAGTATTGAAATTAGTTCTGATAACGGTCGTTATAAATTGTCTGGCGAAAATGCTACCGATTTCCCTAAAGTGCCGGCTGTAAAAAATGGTTATAGCGTTGATATTTCTACTGAGATATTGAATCGTGCTATTTCATCTACAATCTTCGCCGCTAGTAGTGATGAATTGAAGCCCGCAATGACAGGTGTGTATCTATCGTTAACAGAAACGAATGCAACATTTGTAGCTACAGACGGTCACCGTTTGATTCGTTACAGACGTACAGATATTGTTTCTGAAATGGCGAATACATTAATCATACCTAAGAAAGCATTGAACTTGCTTAAAGCATCTTTGCCTTCTGAAAATACAAATGTTAAGATTGAATACAATGCTTCAAATGCATTCTTTAGTTTCAATCACATTAAAATGATTTGTCGATTAATCGACGAACGTTTTCCTGATTATGAAAATGCGATTCCTGTAGATAATCCGAATGTTCTTACAATTGCAAGAACTGATATGATGAACTCATTGAAACGTATTTCTATCTATGCAAACAAAACGACGCATCAAGTTCGTTTAAAAATGGCAGGTAGCGAATTACAAATTTCAGCAGAGGATTTAGATTTCTCAAACGAAGCGAACGAACGTTTGGCTTGCGAGTTTGAAGGTCAAGATATGGAAATTGGTTTTAATGCAAAATTCTTAATTGAAATGTTAAGCAATTTAGATACACCTCAAATTTCTATGCACTTCTCTGCACCAAATAGAGCCGGTATTATCACACCTGCAGACAAGGATGAACATGAAGATGTATTGATGCTTGTTATGCCTGTAATGTTGAATAGCTACGCTTAATATGCGGTCTATATAAAATAAAAAATCCCGATTGTAAACCTACAGTCGGGATTTTTCTTTTACTATAAGATTGAATTATAAATGAAGACTGCAGAATATTTTATCGAGCAATTAGAATTGTTGCCACATCCAGAAGGAGGCTACTACAAGGAAACGTATCGTTCTCAAGATAGCATCTCCGTAGCCGGTTTTGCAGGCGAACGAAATATTGCCACATCCATTTATTTCTTATTGTCTGATTTAGAAAAATCGCATTTGCATCGAATAAAATCAGATGAACAATGGTTTTACCATTCAGGCCAAACGTTGGAGATTGTTGTATTGAGTGCAGGTATTGTTACAACACTTTTACTTGGTAGTAATATTGAGAAAGGTGAGGCCTTGCATCATGTTGTACCAGCAGGTGCATGGTTCGGTTCGCGCGTTAAAGAGCAAAAGGGTTATAGTTTGGTGAGTTGCGTGGTAGCGCCCGGTTTCGACTTTAAAGATTTTGAATTGGCAGAGTATAAAAAAATAAGCCGAGAATTCCCGGCTTATCATGTATTGCTAAAAGAGTTTTGCTTAACTTAATTTTTCTTTGCACTTGTTTCTAATATCTCAACGCTATCAACGACATACTTACTATCTCCAACCCAAAATAATTTCCAGAATTTTTGTTTGTAATGCAGCTTAACTCTATGCCCATTAAGCAATGCTGTATTTAGTTTGTCAATCAATTCGGCATCATTAACAATAGAGAAATACCATGTTTTATTTAAGACACCACTCGATTCAAATGTTTCATTATTGATTTCTGTACCAATATACATTTCTCCTTCATGCGTTTTGAATATTACGCCTTTCGTTGCAACCTTCGTCATGGTTCCAGCTCTGTATCCAGCACCATAAGAACCAAACATTAGAAAGGCGAAAATTAACGCTCCGAAAATAATTACACCCCAGACAAATTTTTTAAAACCCTGCATTGTGATTGTTTTAATTTAAGCGTTTAATTTGTGCACCAAGAGCATTTAATCGTGTATCAATATTTTGATAGCCACGATCAATTTGTTCAATATTGTGAATGGTTGATTTGCCATTTGCAGACATTGCAGCGATAAGTAAGGATACACCAGCACGAATGTCAGGAGAACTCATTGAGATGCCTCTTAATGAAACTTGTTTGCCAAGTCCAATTACAGTGGCTCTATGTGGATCACAAAGGATAATTTGAGCACCCATATCAATAAGTTTGTCTACAAAGAATAAGCGACTCTCAAACATTTTTTGATGGATCAATACTGAACCTCTTGCCTGAGTAGCTACAACTAAAACAATGCTTAATAAGTCAGGAGTGAAGCCTGGCCAAATTTGATCTGCAACGGTTAAAATTGAACCGTCAATAAATGTATCGATTTCGTAATATTCTTGTTCTGGAACAAAGATGTCGTCGCCTCTAAATTCCAATTTAATACCAAGACGTTGGAACACAGAAGGAATAATACCCAACATGTCAATTCTGCAATTTTTGATTGTAATTTCAGAACCAGTCATTGCCGCAAGACCAATAAAACTGCCAATTTCAATCATATCCGGAAGAATCGTGTGTTCTGTTCCACCTAAATAATCTACCCCTTCAATTTTCAATAAGTTTGATCCAATACCACTAATTTTTGCACCCATGCGATTAAGCATCGCACACAATTGTTGAAGATATGGTTCGCAAGCTGCGTTGTATATGGTTGTTTCGCCTTTCGCCATTACAGCCGCCATAACAACGTTTGCTGTTCCAGTTACAGACGCTTCGTCCATAAGCATGTAGCAACCTGTTAATTGATCTGCGTGAATGTTATAGAAGCTATCGTTTGAATCGTAATCGAATGATGCACCTAGTTTTTGCAAACCAATAAAGTGTGTATCCAATCTTCTTCTTCCAATTTTATCTCCACCAGGTTTCGGCATTTTAGCTTTTCCAAAACGCGCCAACAAGGGACCGATAATCATGATAGAGCCTCTTAATGCAGAAGCTTTCTTTTTAAAATCATCGGTATCTAAAAAATCAAGATTGATATCCTTTGATTCAAAACGGTAAGAGGATGAAGTTATTTTTGTAACTAAAACACCCATATCGTTTAATAACTCGATTAGTTTATTTACATCAATAATGTTTGGTACATTATTGATAACGATTGGTTCAGGAGATATTAATATTGCACAAAGTATTTGTAACGCTTCGTTTTTTGCTCCTTGTGGAGTAATTTCGCCACGTAATTTTTTTCCGCCTGTAATTTCAAAAGATGCCATTAGTTTCTTCTTCTTGGTTTGTTTTGTGAATATCTACTTACGTTCCCACTGTTAGAGTTTGACCTGCGAGGACTATTTGATCTTGTGTTCGAGCTGCTACTAGGTATTCTACTATCTGCAACAACGCCGCCAATAGTATCGAATAGCCGTTCAGCTTTTACTTTATTGATATCAATCAATAATTTCTTTTTTGATAATTCTGCTAAATGTTCAACGATCACTTCGTCGTCTACATTTTCTTTATTCCATGAACTGTACAAACGTTTCATTAAACGACCGATGTAAATAATTGCATCGTCTTTTTCTACACCATCTTCTTTAAGTATTGCTTGCTCAATAAGAAGGTTGATATTTTTGCCGTAATGCTTGTATCGTAAATTGTTGTGATTGTATGGTACAGGTTCTGGTTTGCGCCCAAGCTCTGCAATATCAGGCATTGGGTGTGGCGTATCTACATCTAATTTAAAATTAGACATGATAAAAAGGTGATCCCACAGTTTCGTTGTTTGTTCATCTAGATCTCGAGCACCAGGATTCAATTGACGCATAAGTTCAACACACGTATTTGCATACTTGGTGCGTTGGTCTCTATCTTCAACTTTTAAAATCCAGTCAACGATTTTTTGAATATTTTTACCGTATTCTTTTAATACGATACCTGAATTAGGTTCCCCTTTAATTAATGTCATTGTTGTAGTATTATGCCTCAAGTTAACTAAGATTCGTGAATTCTCAGTTTAGCAAAGCTAAGAATTAATGTTTTTTCACCTAAATCTTTAAATTCTATTGTCGCTTTACGGTCTGTACCGTTCGATTGTATGTTTTTTACCTCTCCAAAACCAAATTTTGGGTGTTCAACCTTCATTCCGATTGCTAAGTTGGATGTATCACTTGGTTTGAAATCTGCAGGGGCTGTATAAGCAGGTGCTGCTTTTGATTTAACCTGCATGGGAGCCGCAGTCTTTGGTTTAATACCAACATAAGCAGGCGAAGACTCCGTTGCATTGATTGAGTTAGCAGTCACGCTAGACATCTGTAAATACTTCGGGTCAATTTCTTCTAAAAAGCGACTCGGCGCACAGCTTTTTAGTTGTCCGAAACGATATCTAGACGTTGCAAAACTCAATGATAAACGTTTCTCAGCACGTGTAATAGCTACATAAAACAGACGTCGTTCTTCTTCTAAGTCGGCTCTGCTATTTAGCATCATAGCAGAAGGGAATAGGTCTTCTTCAATTCCAACAATGAATACCTGATTAAACTCAAGCCCTTTGGAAGAGTGTATGGTCATCAAGGTAACAGCATCTTTCTCTTCTGCGCCTT
>JAYTLG010000167.1:0-7915 GCA_043729555.1 Cytophaga sp. | reverse complement strand
CTTCGGTATTCAACAACACTTTGGTATCCGCACGATTACCCAACAACAAACCTACTGCACCCAACATAATTGATTTGCCAGCACCGGTTTCACCCGTAACAATATTAAAATTTGAAGAAGGACTTAGTTCCAAATCTTCAATCAGTGAATAATTTTTAATAATTAAATGTTGTAGCATACAAGTTAGTACGAAGAAACTTCATCTGTAATAATTTCAAAAATTTGATTTGATGAAAATGGAATTATTTGACCTCGATGATCCTTTAAAAAATATTTTTCATTTGCAACACGATCCAATACACCACAATAAGTTGCGCCATTAAATAAAATAATAGTTACTTCAAGATTTAATAATTGCGCACTCTTATTAATAAAATCTTCTCCTCTAAAGCGGTGTAGTCGTTTCCCCATTCCTCTACTATTTTATTTTTTTAACTAAAGAAACCTTTACCTGGCAATAATCGCAGCGTATTTTTCTGAATTCGTGGCATCCAACTCCCGCAATAAATTATACGCTTCATTTTTAACATCCATACTTTTCGAGTCTCGAAACATATTAATCAATTCGTCTCGTTTAGAAAGAAAAAACGTTCGCAATAAAATTGAATATGGAATTGCTCTATTTATTTCTTTAATCACCTTAAGCATCTCAATTACTTTGGTATGAGCAGCAGCTGGATCTTTCAAATAAACATCTAGTGCTTGTCTGTGATAAATATAAAATTGATTTCGATATGGTACAGCTAATTGACTATTTAAATTATAGATAAATGCATATCGATTATTGGGATCGCCACTTGTTACCCAACCACCACCAGCTTCTACAGATATGATTGCAATGTTGTAAGCTTTCTCAACATATACTTGACCGCTTAGTTTTCCAAAACTATCGTAATCGAGTGCCAATATAAGATTCGCATAAAATGCCAACATTGCCGACAAATTAGATGTATAGATATTTTCATTAAAGAAAATAGGCTGTCCAACATTCAATTCAAAATTAAACGATTGGTCAAAATAATTTATCAATATGGTTTCGTAATTAGTCCCATAAACAGGCCGCGTTGCTTGTACTTGCAGTGTTGCCTGATACGATTGCAAAGAAGGCATTCCTGTAAGACTTATAGCAAAATTGCAACGAATACGTTCTTCTGTTTTAAATTCATCGTTTGACCATTTATTATCGTTTAAAAAACGCGATATGGTTTGTTTCATATCCGCAACAGTTGCTGCTTGCAAGTCTGAAACTTGAGTAGCATCTATCGTTACGTTTGCTAGCAATTCTTGTGCAACACTTGTATTTGCATGAAGAAAGGCTACAATTAATACTAGCAGAATTAAAAACTTTTTCATAGTCCAGCAATGTAATTAAAAATTTCTTTTGCAATCACTTCTTTAGGTTGCAATGTCGAGCTATATGATTGTTTACCTTTCGAGTAAATCGTAATTTTATTGTTATCGCCAGCAAAACCTGCGCCGCTATCATTCATAGAATTCAATATGATCGCATCAAAATTCTTAGAAGCGAGTTTTGTTAATGCATTCGATTCTTCATTATTTGTTTCTAAAGCAAAACCAATAAACAGTTGATTCGATTTTTTTCGTTCACCACAATACTTCGCAATGTCTGGATTCTTTTTTAGTCGAATCGTAAACGACTCTTCTGTTTTTTTAATTTTAATATCGGATACCTGCTCTGGCGTATAATCCGCAACGGCTGCTGCAAATATGGCAATGTCTTGTTTATCGATTTCTTCTTGTACAACATCAAACATTTGTTGGCCAGAAATAACTTTTCGAATTTGAATTTCAGTAGGCAATGTACCAAGTAAACTTTCATGCATGGGACCAGCAACAAAAGTTACTTCGGCTCCCATTAACCATGCTTGTTTGGCAAGAGCAACTCCCATCTTCCCAGAAGAATTATTTCCTATAAAACGTACGGGATCGATTGCTTCGTATGTAGGACCAGCAGTAATCAATACTTTCTTACCTACGAATGGCGCTGAAGTACCAATATGATTTTCAATGAATGCGATAATATTTTCAGGCTCCGCTAAACGACCTTGACCTATTAACCCACTCGCCAACTCGCCGCTCTCGGCATCAATCAGGTAAACGCCTTTATTACGTAACGTCTTTAAGTTGTCTTGTGTCGAAAAGTGTTTGTACATATCTAAATCCATCGCAGGACAAACATATACAGGACATTTTGCCGAAAAATAAACTGCTAAAACTAAATTATCGCAAATCCCATGAACCATTTTACCAATGGTGTTTTCAGATGCAGGAGCAATCACCATAATGTCGGCCCACAAAGCAAGCTCAACGTGATTATTCCATTCTCCTTGATCCCCTTCTGTAAATGAATGTAAGGTGGGATTTTCCGATAAGGTTGATAATGTAAGTGGGGTTATAAAACTAAGGGCAGAAGGCGTCATAATAACACGCACTTCTGCCCCTTGTTTTTTAAGAAGTCTGACTATTAAAGCGGATTTGTATGCTGCGATACTTCCACATACCGCTAACAAGATTTTCCGTCCTCGAAGAGTCATATGTTCTATTTTATTTTTCGTCCTCTTTTCTTGGTGTTGCTGACACAATACCAGTATGGCGGAACATGATTTTATCATCTAAAAACTCTTCCGTAGCCAATGTAGATGGCTTAGGCATTCTTTCGTAGTATTTAGAAATTTCTATTTGCTCACGATTTTCAAAGATCTCTTCCAAATTATCTTCTTTAGAAGCAAACTCTGCTAATTTAGAATTCAATTCTTCTTTAATCTTGATAGATATTTGTCTAGCACGTCTAGAAATTACCACAAGTGATTCATAAATATTGCCAGTTTTTTCAGCGATCTTATCGTTGTCTCTGGTAATTAAGTTTGCGGATACAATTGGTGATTTCACTCTATTTTTGTGTTATATGAAAGTACTTATTTTGCTTTTGTTTTTTCAATTGATTTTATTTCTTCAATTGCTCTTATAATTTTATCGTAATAATCATTTGCTTTACTCTTATGTTTGCTGTCAGCATATTTTTCTACAAACAATTGGTAATATTCAAGCGCTTGAAAGTAACGATCTAATTGAATCGTACCATGCACACTATTATATGCTAAATGATATTGTGCCTCAAATCTAGTGAAGTAAGAATCTTCTAAATAAATCGATGTCGGATATTCTTTAATAAATGTATTTATAGCAACTACTGCCGATTTATAATTTCCAACTTTGTGGTACATCATTGAATGCAAAAATGCTTTATGCATCAATTTGTGATTCAACTCCGTTGCGATCACATTGCATTGATCCATGTACACCGAATTCGGATAGCGGGTTACAAAGCCCGACATTGCTTTCAAGCATTCATAGGTACTCGTCTGGTCTAAATTATATTCAGCAGAATTTTTGTAGAGCGAATAAATATGCATGTACATTGTTTCTTCAACATGTGTACTTCTTGGATAGGTTAAATAAAAATCCTTAAAGTAAAATGCGCTTAGCATAAATTGATCTTGCTTGAAATAATTATTCGCCAAGTAATAAGCAGCCTTTTCAGCATCTGCTTTACCTCTTAACAACGGTGTTACATCTTCCAATAAAACACCAGCCTTGTAATTATCATCTGTATTATAATATTCAATTGCTTTCGCTAACTTTTCTTCAGGCGACCCCGTTTTTTGCAAACGACTAAAATCGCTACAAGAAACGTGTAGAGTCAGAATTAAAAGACATAAAGAATATGTAAGAAATCTCTTTAAAGGCATAGCTTGCAAATATACGAAATGATTTTTGTTAAACCAATACAAAATTAAGCTCTCAATGCTCTCATTGTAAGGATGTTCCAACTACAGTCTGCCTTGTTGGACGATCTGAAAAACGCCACTTAAAGCCTTTCAAAGTAACATCCTCTTTTTTAATGTGTTGAGGTGGTATAAATTCAGCTGTAGGCTTGGTAATATATGTGATCGAGGTTAATTTGTCGTCCTTAAATAATACCACAATCGAACCACCTTCCGCTTTATTCACACCAATCAATTTTTTCTCGCCCTCCAAAGCATGATAAATACTTTCTGCATTACCATCTACCACAATTTTTGAAAGATGATTGTTTTCGAACGACGCTGTAATTTCGCGCCCTTTGATTTGATTAAAGTTTCCAATGGTATCCTTCGAAACTACAAAAGCATTTACATGCATATACATTCGGTGCATTTTTCCATTTTTTTGAACCATCCAAATTGAATCTGCCACCAACTGGTTTTTGCCATTCCACAATACCGGATTTCGATACAAATAAATGGTAGAATCATAAAAATTATAGACCAACGAATCGCACGTTGCTTGCATTTCATTTCGGTATAATTTCACATGATTATATGCTTTTAATAATTTTATTTTATTGATGGTATCGTTGATGGATACAAGCGTATCGGCTTTTAAAAACAAAGTATCTTTATTGCTTACTTGATACATCAATGGATTACCAGACACAATTGAATACCCTTTTGCACCCGTATATTTCGCGAATTGACCTACTACCGTAATACTATCCTTTTTATTTTCAATTTTAACATTCCCTCGAACAAGCCCCAGTTTTGTTTTTTCTTCGTAATCAATTTTATTCCCAGAGATTATATTGTCGCCCGAAAATACTTGAGCTCTGCCGCCAAAATACATGACCGATGTCGCCGTATTGTAAGAGCCTTCGTTGGCAACAATATTGCCGTCCTTCGTTGTAATTTGAGTAGCACCTCGAAATGTTGCTAACCTAGATTGAGAGCTGTATTGCAAGGTATCCGCTTTCAAAGAGAACCCTTGTTGTGGATTCACTATTTGCACATCCCCCTTAAATGTAAAAACTTTAGATCCGGTATTATAGCTACCAATTTTACTGGTTAAGTTGTTTCCTTTATCACTGATATGTGCTCCCGAAAAATAACTAACTGTTTTTAACGCCCGATTGTAATTCAAGACTTCTGTTTTCAAAATCGTTTGCTTGTCAATCAAGATAACATCGCCTATTGCCTTTGCTTCTTTGGTATTGCCATTATACTCAAGCTTCTTACAGGTAAGTGTGAGCGTATCTCCTTGAACCAATCGAACATGTCCAAATGCTTCCACATAATTAGTTTTTGCATACTGAAAAGCCGAGTCGCAATACAAATACATGTCGCCTTGCTTAAAGATTACATTATCTTTTAATTTAACATATGCCTCGTCACCTTCACGGCCAACCAATGCACCTGCCTGAACCAATTCTATATTCTCCGCTTGTGTTTGAGCAAACAAATCCCCACTATTCAAAATAGTGAATAATATTAATACAAAAATTATTTTTCGAAACATGGACATAATCATAATTGCAAATTTAATTAAAATGCTATATTTAACCTATGTTGCACGAATTGCGCCAATTTATTTCAGAGAAACAACTTTTCTCTTCAAATGACAAGATTTTACTTACGGTAAGTGGTGGTATTGACTCCATTGTACTGTTTGATCTTTTTTTGAAAGCAGGATATTCTTTTGCCGTTGCGCATTGCAACTTTTGTCTTCGAGGTGAAGAATCCGACAAAGATGAACAATTTGTATCTGATCTTGCGATACGAAATGGCATTTCATTCCACGTAAAGCGATTCGACACGAGTACATTTGCTTCCAACAATGCCCTTTCCATTCAAATGGCGGCGCGGGAATTACGGTATGCTTGGTTTGAAGAAATATCGGAATCCTATCAATACAAACATATTGCAACAGCGCATCAATTAAATGACATTATTGAAACGACATTAATCAATTTAAGTCGCGGCACAGGGATAGCGGGCTTACATGGAATACCCGAAAAAAATGGCAAAATTATACGACCATTATTATCCTCCAGTAGAAATACAATTAGGTCGTATGCCGAAGCAAACAATCTTCAATGGCGTGAGGATAGTTCGAATATTGAAGAAAAATATGCCCGTAATTTAATTCGCCATCAAGTTGTACCCGCATTAAAAAAACTGAACCCCAATCTAGAAGAAATATTCAAACAAAATACAGAGCGCTTTAAAGGTACCGAGCAGTTATTTAAATTCCATATCAATCAATATCGCGCTCAATTTTTAACAAAAGATTTAAATGGATATGCCCTCAATATTGCTGAAATAGAGGCGTCACCTGCACCATTCACGATTCTTACAGAATTACTATTACCCTTCGGATTCAACTTTACAACCATTCAAAATATTTATAAAAACCGCTTACAAGAATCGGGTGCTGAATATTATTCAGCTACATCTATTTTGCAAAAAGATCGCTCTAGATGGCTTATTTCTGCGATTGACACATTAGACACTTTTGAATTTTTGATTCTCAAAGAAGCAACAGAAATCACCTTGCCAAATGGAACCCTGCACTTAAATATCATAAAAAGTGAAACGTTTAATGGGTTTACACATTCCAAAAATACAGCCTATATCGATACGGCTAACTTAACATGGCCGCTTAAAATACGAAATTGGCAAGAAGGAGACCGTTTTCAACCTTTTGGCATGCAGGGCATCAAAAAGGTGAGTGATTATTTAAACGATGTAAAAATGCCTTCGGTACAAAAGAAAAAAGTACCGCTTTTACTTAGCAAGGATGAAATTATTTGGATTGTAGGTCACAGAATGGACGATAAGGCTAAAATTTCAGAATCTACCCAAGAAATATTGGTTTTGAACTTTTACCCAATTCAGCAAGAGCCTGACAACATTAATTGAACTATCAAAATCCATATTTTTTTCTTAATTTGTAAGCATAAATAAATTTAATCAAACAATATATAAATCATGAAAGTAACCGTAGTTGGAGCTGGAAATGTTGGTGCAACTTGTGCAGATGTACTCGCATACAGAGAAATTGTAAACGAAGTAGTTTTACTAGATATTAAAGAAGGTGTTGCTGAAGGAAAAGCATTGGATATTTGGCAAAAAGCGCCTATAACGCAATACGATACTAAAACAACTGGAGTAACAAACGATTATTCTAAAACTGCAAACTCGGATGTTGTAGTTATTACATCTGGCTTGCCTCGTAAGCCGGGCATGACTCGTGACGATTTGATTTCTACAAATGCAGGTATTGTTCGTTCAGTAACTGAAAGCGTAGTTAAATATTCTCCAAACGCAATCTTAATCATCGTGTCTAACCCATTAGACGTAATGACATATTGTGCACACATCACATCTAAATTCCCAAGAAACAAAGTTATTGGTATGGCTGGTGTATTGGATACAGCTCGTTACCGTGCATTCCTTGCAGACGAAATTGGTTGCTCTCCAAAAGAAATCCAAGGCATGTTATTAGGTGGCCATGGTGATACAATGGTTCCACTTCCTCGTTACACCACTGTTGGTGGTATTCCAGTCACAGAATTAGTTGAAGCAGACAAATTGAATGCAATCATCGAACGTACTAAAAACGGTGGTGGTGAATTAGTAAAATTAATGGGTACTTCTGCTTGGTATGCACCAGGTGCTGCAGCCGCTCAAATGGTGGAAGCAATTGTAAAAGATCAGAAAAAAATCATACCGGTTTGTATCAAATTAGAAGGTGAATATGGTATCGACGATTGTTACCTAGGTGTACCTGCTATAATTGGTAAAAACGGTATTGAAAAAGTTATTGAATTGAAATTAAATGCGGAAGAAAAAGCATTGATGGAAACTTCAAGAAAAGCTGTTAAAGAAGTAATGAGTGTATTAGATGGCATTAATCAAGCTGTTTAATCAATCTCAATTGATAATAAATAAAAAGTCCCCCGATAGCATCGGGGGACTTTTTATTATAGTTTAATAAATAGTTTTTTCTAATCGTATTTAAATTATTCCTGAATAATAACTTTTTCAGAAACAACGCCTTTGTCCGTGTACAAACGTAC
>JAYTLG010000166.1:0-10772 GCA_043729555.1 Cytophaga sp. | reverse complement strand
ACAAACTTTTCTTTCTTTTTGTAAGAAGAAAGAATTTCTGCCACTTTACGGATACTCTCAACTGAACCTACAGAGGTACCACCAAACTTTAACACTTTCATAGTATTGGTATTATCTTAATAAAAATACTCGCAAAAATAGTGTTTTTTAGTGTTTTTTGGGAGGATTTGAATGTTTAATTCGTCGTATATCCTAAAAAAAGATTTGGCTGCTATTAAATCACAGCCAAATCAGCATGAAAACAAAAAACCTTCCTGAAAATCAGGAAGGTTTTTTTATACTGTTTAGATTCAAGTAGACCTAAAAGAACTCTTTCATACGCTCAAAGAATGACTTATCGCCCTTACCTGGATTTGGCTTGAAGCTTTCTGAATCTTTAAGGGATGATAAAATGTCTTTTTCTTCTTTTGTAAGTTCTTGTGGAGTCCACACGTTTACGTAGATTAATTGATCGCCTTTTTGGTAGCTATTTACATCTTTTAAACCTTTAGAACGCAGGCGAAGTATTTTTCCGCTTTGTGTTCCAGGTTCGATTTTAATTTTCACTTTGCCATCTACAGTAGGTACTTCAACGCTTGTGCCGAATACAGCATCAAAAAACGTGACATACATTTCATAGATTATATTTAAACCATCACGTTTTAAAAACTCGTCTTCGATTTCTTCAATCAAAATCAACAAGTCACCAGCAACGCCGCCTCTAGGGGGCATGTTGCCTTTTCCGCTCATGGATAATTGCATACCATCAACAACACCTGCTGGTATTTTAATGGTAATTGTTTCTTCTTTCTCTGTAGTGCCTTGTCCGTGGCAGGTTGTACATTTGTCTTTAACAACAGTACCTTCGCCGCTGCAAGTAGGGCATGTAGCCGAAGACATCATTTGGCCAAGCATGGTGTTCACCACTTTCTTTACTTGACCTGCGCCGTTACATGTACCACATTTCTGAACTGCGCTATTTTTAGCACCCGTTCCAGAGCAGTCGTCACAAGCAATTTGACGTTTTACTTTTATTTTGCGTTCGCAGCCATTCGCAATTTCTTCTAAGTTTAATTTCAACTTAATACGAAGATTAGAACCTTTACGAACACCTCTGCCACGACCGCCGCCGCCGCCGCCAAAGAAACTTTCAAATGGAGAACCGCCGCCGCCAAATACATCGCCGAATTGGGAGAATATGTCATCCATATTCATGCCGCCGCCGCCGTATCCACCGCCACCAGAAGCTTGATGACCATATTGGTCATAGCGTTGTTTTTTCTCAGGTGTACTTAATACTTCGTATGCCTCAGCTGCTTCTTTAAACTTTTCCTCTGCCGCAGGATTGTCAGGATTTTTATCTGGGTGATATTTAATCGCTAATTTCCTGTATGCTTTTTTAATTTCATCTGCTGAAGCGGATTTCGAAATTTCTAATATTTCGTAATAATCTCTTTTTGCCATTGCTTAAGCTCCTATAACAACCTTCGCGTATCGAATAACTTTATCGCCAAGGAAATAACCTTTTTCAACTTCATCAACTACTTTACCTTTCATATCCTCTGTAGGTGCAGGGATTTGAGTAATTGCTTCGTGTAACTCCGTATTAAAAACTTCGCCTTGTGCATTCATTGGCACAAGACCTTTTTGCTCAAGTGTTTTATTGAATTTATTGTGAATCAATTCAACACCTTCGCGAAGTACTTTTGTTTCTTCCGTTGCTGGAATGTTTTTTAATGCACGATCAAAATCATCCACAATAGGAATTAAGCTTGACATCAAACTCTCGTTTGCTGTTTTCAATAAATCGATGCGTTCTTTGCTTGTGCGTCTTTTGTAATTATCAAATTCAGCGTACAATCTGACATATTTATCTTTCCAATCAGCTGACTCAGCTACTGCTTTTTCCAACTCCGTCAACTCAGGTGCTTGTTCAGCAGACTCTGTAACAATCTCTTTTTCAGATGAATTATCTTGTTGTTCTTCTTTTACTTCTTCGTTAGCCATAATTTTAGTATGATTTGACATAATGGGTTTGTCAATAAGTTTGCCAAGGAATTTTTCTGACAATATGACACCAAACGTCTTTTTTAGGAATTTATTCAATAAAGCCATCATCGCGCTTATTCATGGTATTCCACAATAAGTCTTTTAATTCAACGAGGCCTTGATTAAGATGTGATGAGAAGAAAATAGATTCTACTCCTTTTGGCAACTCTTTGCGAATTTCATCTTTTAATTCTTCATCCAACATGTCTGATTTTGAGATTGCTAAGATTCGGTCTTTGTGCAATAACTCAGGATTGTATTTTTGCAATTCACTCAACAATATTTCGTATTCGGCACGAATATCTTTAGAGTCTGCTGCAACCAAAAATAATAAAATTGAATTTCGTTCAATATGTCTCAAGAAGCGTATGCCTAGGCCTTTGCCTTCTGCAGCACCTTCAATAATGCCCGGAATGTCGGCCATTACAAATGATCGATAATCCCTGTATTTTACAACACCCAAATTTGGCACAAGTGTGGTAAATGCGTAATCTGCAATTTCTGGTTTTGCCGCAGAAATTTTAGATAGCAAAGTTGATTTACCTGCATTCGGAAAACCTACCAAACCCACATCTGCCAATACTTTCAACTCCAAAACAACCCATGCTTCAATACCTGGCTCACCCGGCTGTGCATAGTGCGGAGCCTGATTCGTCGAAGTTTTAAAGTTGTCATTTCCTAAACCTCCTCTACCTGCAGGTATAAGAATAATTTCCTGTCCATCTTCCGTAACTTCAGCAAGCACTTCTCCTGTTTCAGGATCGCGCGCAATTGTACCCAACGGAACTTCCATGATCTGATCTTTACCTTGTGCACCCGAAGCTCTGTTTGTGCCACCACGCTCGCCATCTTCAGCAAGTACGTGTTTGGTGTATTTTAAATGGAGCAAGGTCCACAGCTGAACATTCCCTTTTAAAATAATGTGTCCACCACGTCCGCCGTCTCCGCCGTCTGGGCCACCAAGTGGTGCATGTTTTTCCTTGCGGAAATGCGTAGAGCCTGCGCCTCCTTTACCGGAGCGACAACATACTTTTACGTAATCAATAAAATTGGATAAGGCCACTTTTTGTTTGCTTAAAGCTAAAGGCGAAAAGTTGTAAGACTTATCGCTCGAACTGGGTGAAATGAAACACAGATTGAATATGCGTTACTTACGACTATTCAATCTGTGCAAATGTATGATATAAATTATTTTGAAGCGTCAATCGCTGTGCAAATTGAGGTAAAGATTGTTTCAATCTCTCCAATACCCTGCACCTTTACTGCTTTGCCTTGCGCTTCATAATAAGGCAATACATGAATTGTTTTTTGGAAGTATTCGTCAATACGTTTCAATACTTTTTCGGCATCGTCGTCTGCTCTTCCAGAAGTTTGTCTGCGTATTTCAATGCGTTTTTTTAATTCATCTTCATTGACATCTAAGGCAACAACAGAATGAATTTTTGTATTCAATGTAGTAAGCATACCATCTAATACTTCTGCTTGATTTACCGTTCTTGGAAAACCATCAAAAATAAAACCCGTTGCGCCAGCATTTGCTTCAATAGCGGCTTTTAAGATACCAACTGTAACTTCGTCTGGCACCAACAAACCGTTGTCAATATATTCTTTCACCTTTACGCCCAATTCCGTTTGACGCGCAATATGGTCACGGAAGATATCTCCCGTAGAAAGGTGTGCTAATTTATATTTAGCAATTAATTTTTCACTTTGTGTTCCTTTACCTGCACCAGGGGGGCCAAATAAGACAATATTCAACATATTTGTGTTTTTTATTCTTTTGAAGATACAAAAATACGCTTTTTCGGTGAAAGGGTAAGCACTGAAAGGTAAAAAGCTTAACGCCTAAGGCTTCCTTTCGAAATCCTTATTTTCTAGATTTCTTTATTTGACGAGCTGAATTGTGAATCCTCAATATGGTTACCGAAGCCTTTTGTAAGCGATAGAAGATTCTATAATTACCTTCAATTAGCTCTCGTATAGTTGAATCTTCTTTTTCAGGAACTATTCTGCGAGATTTAGGAAAATATTCAATTGCTCAACTTTATCAACTATTTTATTGATAAAACGTGAAGCATAAAAATGTGAGTCGGCTGAAATGTACTCAAAATCAATTTCAAGTCGTTTAAAGAGGATTTAGTCCAGACTATTTTAGCCATTTAGAAATTGCTTTTTTAGCATCCGCATGGCTCAAAGTATTTCCTTCTTTCGATTCTTTCAAACCAACTTCAATTTTATCAATAACTATCAATTTCTCTAATAGTTCGTCCAGATTAAACTCTTTAGGAAATTCATTCAGCGTGTTTAATACCGTTGTTTTTTTCATATTGTAAATATACGAACTAGTTATTCCTTCGTTTCAAGATTCCATGTAACATTTTAAGCGTTAAGTACTAAGCATTCTAAGTTATAATGTATCCATCAAATATCGATACAAATCTAACATTGCTTTTATATCGTCCACATGCACACATTCATTTGGCGTATGTGCATCTTTTTCAGGCGCACCGATAAAACACCAGTCCCAAGGATACGGCGATAGTTGCAATTCTCGGCCATCACTTGCGCCTGCCCCTTCAACCTCTAACTGAAATGGTACGCCAGATTCTTTCGCCAATTCTATAATGCGATTCACGTATTTTTTTCGAGGTATCATGCGATCGCGCATCGAAATAGCAACGCCACTTCCTGCATGCACACCTTCCGTAACCCAAGTTATATCGCAGATAAGCGACTGTTGTACGTTATATGTCTCATAAATCCATCGTGCCAGATATGCCACAGACCCTCCACCATGTTCTTCCCAACAAGTAAATGCTATGATGCCATTTTTTAAAGTCGAAGCCAATTGTAAGGCAGTCCAAACACCCAAACGATCGTCTAGATATGGGCTATAAATCAATTCCCCCTCTTCTCTAAAATTAGGTGCAAAAGTCAATTCCGTCCCTCTATCAATTATACGCCCAGCGTCAACAATCCACTCCTCTTCTACGATTTTTAATATGCCATCAATCTCCCCGTTTGAATCTTTGCCATAAAGCTTATAGCCCTCTTTCGCTGACGGAGAACCAATTGGATGTAAACGATTATCATACGCCACCGTAAACCCTATTGAGTCCATATGCGCAAACACTGCAGTTTTCGGGTTCCCAAATACCAATACAATGCAATCTTGAAATTCCGCATCGTGAAAAATCGTTGGCATGCACGACCACTGTGCTGCATTTTTACGTATATAGGTTAAGATAAAATCTTTAAGCGGTTCTTCATTGCCTGATGGCGCATGAATGGCACAAATTTCTTTTAATAGTTGCATAAATTATATTACTTGAAAGAGAGAATAAGCGTACATTTGTTTGCATAAAAGTATGCAATGAAATTGAATAGAAAAATTAACATGAAGAAGTATCTGTTTTTATTTATCGTATGTATTTCAAGCATCGTTTGTTTTGGACAAGAGGATGATGAAATGTTGCTTAACAATAATGCAGTACAAATTGAAGCGACAGACGCCATCAATAACATGTATAATTTTAAATTTGATGCAGCTGAAATTTATTTTTTACGAATCAAAACACAATATCCAGAACATCCCATGCCTTATTTTTTAATGGCACTGAGTAATTTTTGGAAAATGGTGCCTTATATTGATACGGAAGATTTTAGAAACACCTACGAAAAAGAATTTTTAATGTACATCGACCTTTCGATTGAAAAAGGGGAGGCTTTATTCAAAAAAGATGATAAAAATATTGAAGCGGCATTTTTTTTATGCGCAGCCCATGGCTTTAAAGGTCGTTATTTTGCGGAAAATAAAAGTTATATAAAGGCGGCGTTCCAAGGGAAAAGTGCACTTCACTATTTAAATTTCTTTAAAGGAAAAGGTGATATGAGTGCCGAATTCTTATTCGGCGAATCTATTTTCAATTATTATGCAGAATGGCTGAAAGAAGAATACCCATTGCTAAAACCTTTGATAGGGATGTTTCCAAAAGGGAATAAAGCCGTTGGTTTGGCTCAATTGAAAACATGTGCGACCAATGCCTTTTATACACGCATTGAAGCACAATATTATTTGTTGCACATATACAACAGCGAAGAAAATAGTCCTCGTGAAGCCTACCCCTATGCAAAATATTTATCGGAAACGTTTCCTGACAACCCCTATTTTCAACGAACGTACGCACGTCTAACATGGGATTTAGGATACTACAGTGAATGTGAAAAAATCTGCTATGACATTAATTATAAAGTAAATATTGCAATGCCTGGCTACGAAGAAAATACAGGTAGACAGGCAAGCTACTTTTTAGGAAGACTATTATTTGAAAGAGGGGAATTAGAAAAATCTAAGTTTCATTTTTTAAAAACAGTTACCTATGCACAAAGTGGTGACATGGTAAAGATGGGTTACACATTATCTGCTTATTATCATTTGGGTTTAATCGAAGAAAAGACAAACAACAATTCCGAAGCTGAAAAATACTATTTGAAAGTAATTGAAAATGCAGACGAAAAAGACGACAACTCTTCTACATACAACTATTCATTAGCCGCATATCATCTTGGCCTTTTGTATGAAAAGCTTGCATTCAATGGCCGCTCAGAAACGTATTATAAAAAAGCGCTGCATCGTGCAAAAAAAATCAATTCGGATAATTACTCAGGTACGGTTAGAGAAATAACTGTAAACTCCAATGCGGGATTGGACCGCTTGAAAAAAGCTACGAAATAGGCATCACTTTGGCATCTTTATAGGTCGACAAAATAACCATCGACTGCATGTTGCCAATCTCTTCTATATCCACCAATTTATCTAAGATTAATTTCTGATAAGAATTGATATCTTTTGCCAATATTTTTAATAAGAAGTCGCCTGCACCGGTGATGTGGTGACACTCTACCACCTCTGGTATTGCATTCATCTGACTTACAAAAGACATAATTTGATGTTTCTTATGCCCAGATAACGACACAGATACAAACACGGCTGTACCAATACCTAAAAGTTCTCTTTCAACTTCCGCGTGGTAACTCTTGATAATGCCTAAATTTTCAAGCTTACGTACTCTTTCCAAAGTAGGTGCTGGAGATAAACCAATCTCAGTAGCTAGCTGCGAATTCGTAATTTTAGCATTCGCTTGAAGAATCTCAAGGATTTTTTTATCGATTGAATCTAGTTTAATACTCATTGTCGAATAATTTATTGTTCAAGATACAATTAATTCGTTAATTTCAAGAATAATAAGTGGAGTACATTAAAATCAAATGGACGACTTTCAAAAACTTTCCATATTCGAACTGTCTATACGCAAAAACTTAATCAGTTCTTATGAGTACCTATTATTCCCTATTTATGTTTTTTTATTCTTAGTAGCAACCCGAATTCTGGTCGAAATTTTTTATAAAGACCAAATCATGCAAAAATACATCTACTATGGACTTTCTTTAAAAATCATAGGAGGGCTTTTTGTTACATTGATATTCAATTTCTATTATCAAGGGGGTGATATTGGAACGTATTATAATGAAGGTCGTATTATGGCCAACTTAATGCTTGAACATCCTGAAAGCACATTAAGGATTTTCTTTTACAGCCCAGCTGGAAATGACACGCAATTGAAAAACTTTTTTTTAAATCTGAATTATATCAATGCATATGACACGCTGATCGTTTTAAAAATTACCGCCTTTATTAATTTATTTTCTTTCAATTCATATCTAGTAACCACTTTTTTTTATAGCTTCATTTCTTTTTGGTGTATATGGAGATTGGCAACATTGTACTTTGAAATATACCCCGACCATAAATTACTCATTTTTATAGCCTTCTTCTGCGCACCAAGTTTAATAGTCTGGGGTAGTGGAATTTTAAAAGACACCATTTGCTTTGCGTCATTATGTATTGTTCATTATTATTTATTTCGAATTTTCATTCAAGGAAAATTTAAAATCATGTACGTTGCCTATGTTTTATTTGCAGGATATATTTTATTGACAATTAAACTATACATCCTACTTGCTTACGCTCCTTGTTTTTCTTTCATGGTTACACAGCAATATAAAACCTACATTCAAAATAAATTATTGCGTGGCATGATTGCACCTTTTATTGTCACAATAAGTCTTGTAGTCAGTTACGTTGCAGTAACACAATTAGGCGCCCAAAAAGAACGATTTTCAAGTGAAAAAATATTAGAAACAGCAAAACTTCAACGAGATTATGTACATACCATTTCCGTACAAACAAATGGGTCAACATATGACTTAGGGCCAATGGAAGATGGTCTTTTCAGTTATTTTATGAAAATTCCTACAGCTATAAATGTTACTTTGTTCAGGCCTTACTTATGGGAAACTCGGAACCCCATCATGCTTCTCTCCGCCTTGGAATCTTTTGCACTATTATGCTTCACAATTAGATTGTTGTATAAACGCAAACTTCGCAATACATTGAACATTATAGCAACAGATGTTAATATTCAATTCTTTTTATTATTTGGGCTACTATTTGCATTCATGGTTGGAGTTACCACGTACAATTTCGGAAGCTTGGTCCGTTATAAAATTCAAGGGTATCCATTTTTTATTGTTGCAATTTTATTGCTTTACTACCTTCAAAAAGATGAAGTAAAAAAACCATTGAAGCGAAAAAATCCCTACATTAAAACACATCTTTAAAAATAGCAAGATACGTATCCTTATTTGCATGAATAGAATATTCAGATAGGACCTTTTTAGAGCCATTCATTCCAAGACTCCGTCTCTTATTAGCATCGGTGAGTAGTAGCTCTAAAGCCTTCAGCCACTCTTCTTGGTTAGTAACCAATAATCCAGAAATGCCATCCTCTATAATTCTTGCATTGGCGCCTATAGAAGTTGCAATTGTTGGTATGCCCAAAGACATATACTGCAATGCTTTTAAGCCACTCTTACCTAGCACCCACTGCTCATCTAACGGAAGCGGATACACACCAATATCCATGCGTTGAATGGTCTCTACTTCAAGATTGCTCGAAAAGGGGACTACTTCAACATTTAATCCATCAATAACACATTCTTGGACGCCAAATATCAATACCTTAAAATCGCATTTCTTCTTCAATTCAAGTAGAACATCCTTCAACAAGAAAAAATACTTTAACGTACTGTGACTACCGGACCAGCCAATTGTAAGTATGTGTTCATTGCTATATGTATTAACAGGACGATAGCTGTCGGTATCAATTGTAGATGAAATATCCGTTACTTTACTATTTCTTTCCAATGTAAATTGTGCTAAGTACGGTGTACATACGATTACATGCTTCGCCATCTGCATTAAATACATGTATTTTTCTGGACGTTTTAACAAGCCAACCAACTTATTTACCTTGGATGTATTTCCTAAAAAAACCAAATCATCAATATCATAAATCATATTTGGATTCAATGTCACATAGATCGACTCTAAAATAGGCTTGCCGAAAGGTGTGACATTTAAAAATAAATAAACGCCATCATAAAAGGGCAGAAAGGGTATTAGAGCGATTCGTTTAATATAACCCCATATTGTCCAAAACACTTTTTCAAAAATATATCCATCTTTATACACAATTTGCCAAAACCGATCAGACATAAACGATTTGACAACCACATGGTATCCATTGTCTCTAAAGTATTGAAAGTACTGTTCATACTTTAGCCGTTGGCCAGGAGCAACGCCTTCAGGATGGGGACATACAA
Source organism: Cytophaga sp. (assembly GCA_043729555.1). Classification (GTDB taxonomy): domain Bacteria; phylum Bacteroidota; class Bacteroidia; order Cytophagales; family Cytophagaceae; genus Cytophaga. The sequence continues at coordinate 1,019 of JAYTLG010000166.1, read as the reverse complement.
CTACGATGCGTTTGATATTCATTTCTTCTGAGCTATTACTCTCCAATAGGGTGCATTATTTGCAAATACAATCGTATCACAGCCTGCAGCAGTAAGCATTTCTGTTATCTGAGCCTTAGAAAATCGTTGTTCAAGGGGAGTTCCAAATCGATCCAAAGAATCATTTCGAATGATGTGAAATGATTTATCTGCATACCACGATAATGGTATCTTAGATACGCTTTTTTGAGAAACACCAAGCATCAATAACATCCTTGAAAACAAAACCAATGGCATGTAAAACAAAATTGCCAAGACGTTACAGACTGCAATCTTAATCATACTTGGCAACTTACTTACCACCCAGCGTACACTATTAGATAAATGAAATAAAACTTTAAATAGCAGTCCTCTATTTTCTAGACTGTAATACAAATACAATAAAATATGCCCTCCTACCTTCAGCTTCTCTACACATTTTTGCACAGCAGCCTTTGTGTCTGGCACATGATGCAGCACTCCCAAACTAAATACAAAATCAAATGAATTGTTTGCAAAAGGTATGTTATCGACAGATGCTTGAGTGATGCGTTTGTTTGTTTTGAGTTTCAACAAATTTGCAGCCGCGACAACTGCCTTGCTTGGGTCAATACACTCAATGAAACCTACTTTAGCTGCTAAGAAATACGACCAACGCCCCGTTCCACAACCAACATCCAGAGCGGTGCAGGATGCATTCAAAACTCCGGTCGGAACAATATCAAAATAGTTATCACCGGCATTTGTGATTTCTGTTTCGTTAAAGGTGTGAAAGGCCGACCACTCTTCACCGAAAGACTCAACTGTTACGGGATCTATATTACCCATTACTGGAAATGTATCTATGCGCGTTTGATCAACGGTTATTGTTGAAATACATTCTTGATTATATGGTATCATACTAAAACATCTCTATAAATTTCTGCATACAATGACACGCCTCTTTTCAAAGAAAAATGCGATTCTACATAATCAACAGCGCGTTGCCTTTGAAAGAGTTC